>JAAXUL010000519.1 GCA_013336035.1 Chloroflexales bacterium | reverse complement strand
CCCGCCGTGGAGCCCCGCACCGCCGGCGCCCGCTGGCGCATCGGCACCGCCCGCGGGCCCATCAGCTATCTGCTGGCGGGCGAGGGCGCCCCGCTGATCCTGCTGCACGGCTGGGGCGCCTCGGCGAAAGTCTGGGGCAACACCATGGGGGCCGTGGCCGATCTGCGCTCGGCCTACGCCCTCGACCTGCCCGGCTTCGGCGAGTCGCCGGCGCGGGCGACCACGCCCACCCTGGCGGCCCTGGCCGACGAGGTCGTGGCCTTCGCCGACACCCTGGGCCTCGCGCGCTTCGACCTGCTGGGCCACTCGCTGGGCGCCGCCATCGCGGCCTGCGTCGCTGGCCGCCACCAGGAGCGAGTGGGGCGCCTCGTCGTCGCCAGCCTGGGCGCCAGGGTCTTCGCGCCCGATCTGGCCGCCCTGGACATCACGCGCCCGCCGCTCGATATGACCCTGGGGCTGGCCCGGCCCCTGTTCAATCTCTGGCAGCCGGTGAACCGCGTCGTCATGCAGAGCCCCCCCCTGGCGATGACAATGGAGGCTATGCTGCTCCACCACCGGCCCAGCAGCGACGAGCTGTGGCAGAGCTACCTGGCCGACCACGCCGCCGCCGACGCCAGGGCCTACGTCACGGCGCTCACCGCCGTGGGCGACCCGGCCCTCCTCGACGCCCTGCGCGCCATCGCCGCGCCGACCCTATGCCTGGCCGGTCGCGAGGACCGGCTGTCCCGCCTGGCCGAGACCACCACGGCGCATGAGCTGATCGCCGGGAGCACCTTCGTCCTCCTCGACGACTGCGGCCACGTGCCGATGATCGAGCAGCCCGCGGCCTTCAACCAGGCCGTGCGGCAATTCCTCGGCTAAGACAAAGGTTCGCAACCGAGTTACGCTGTCTCCGCTCGCCACAGCAGGGGGCGAGGGCCAACCAGCCTGTCCTACCCGAGCACCGCGGCGACGACCGCGCCGGTATCGGACAGGTCGGGCAGCGCCACATCGGGGCCATGGGCCAGCAGCTCATCGAGGCTGTACGGCCCCGTGGCCACGGCGACGGTGCGGGCGCCGTTGGCCCGGCCGCAGTCGATGTCGTGGGGCGTGTCGCCAACCACAATCACCTGCCGGCCCCCGAAGCTCTGCCCATAGCGCCGGGCCGCGCGGGCCGCGGCGATCGGCACCAGCTCGGGCCTGTGATGGTGATCGTCGCCATAGGCCCCGGCCGCCAGGTCGAGCAGGGGCAGCAGCCCTACGCACTCGAGCTTGATGCGGGCCACGACGGCGATATTGCCGGTAAGGGGCGCCTGGCGCGCCGCGCCCCCCAGGGCCTCGAGGGCGGCCGTCACGCCTGGGAAGACCCGCGAGCGGGCCACCAGCGCCTCGCGCTGCCCCTCAAGGCGGCCCAGGTAGGCCGCCGCAAACTCGTGGAGCCGCTCGCCGATCTCCTCGGGGGGGAGGGTGGGCAGGCTCTCGCGAATGATCTGCCAGTCTGTCTTGCCCGCGTAGGCCGTGCGGGCCAGCGGCGCCGCCGGGCCCACCACCTCGCGCATCGCCGCGCGCATCGCCTCCGCCGCAATCCCATCCGTGCTCAGCAGCGTCCCGTCCACATCCCACAAGATCAGCCGGTCCAAGCGACACCCCTACATCAGATCAGATTCCCACGGACCGCACTATACCATCATCAACAAAGCGCCGCACCGTGGACAGAAGCTCGTCAAGGTCGATTGGCTTAGCCATGAAGGTGTCGAAGCCGGCGACCACAGTCCGCTCGCGGTCCTCCTCGCCCAGGCCGCTGACGGCGATAGCGGGGCAGCCGGACAGGCCCGGCTCCTGCCGCAGAGCCACCAGCAGGTCCGGGCCGTCCTGGTCGGGCAGGCGCATATCGATCACGAACAGCCGACACCCCTCGCGGCGCACGGCATTGAGGGCCGCCTCGCCCGTCTCGGCGACGGTCACCGTATAGCCCTGGCTCACCAGGAAGCGGCTGATCACCTGCTGCATGAGGGGGTTGTCGTCCACCAGCAAGACCTGCATTGGGGAGTCCTTTCCGGCGTCTGCGCGAGGTGTCGCCCATTAACCAGAATTATACGCTATATCGCAAGGGGCAGAGACGATCGCCCCCTCTTCCGCCAGGCAGAAGAGGGGGCAGGGGGCGAGGGCATCGGCCCACCTAGGGGTAGACACCGCGGGTGACATTAGCGTCAGCCACGCGCTGCACCGAGAGCAGATAGGCGGCGGTGCGCAGAGGCAGCTTGCGCGCATAGGCCGTGGCCCACACGTGGTCGAACGCCCCGATGATAATGCGCTCCAGCTTCTCGTTCACGTCCTGCTCGTCCCAGAAAAACTCCTGGAGGCCCTGGACCCACTCGAAGTAGCTCACGATCACGCCGCCGGCGTTAGCGAGGATATCGGGCACCACTGTCACACCCCGCTCGGCGAGGATGTTATCGGCGTCAGGGGTGGTGGGGCCGTTCGCGCCCTCGACGATCAGCTTTGCCTTGATGCGCCCGGCGTTCCGCTCGTTGATCTGGTTCTCGAGGGCCGCGGGGATCAGCACATCGCAGTCGAGCTCGAGCAGCTCGGCGCCGGAGATGCGCTCGACGCCAGGGGCGTGATAGCCCTCGAGCAGGCGGAAGGAGTGGCGGTCGGTGTAGGTGCGCATAGCGCCGATATCGAGGCCGGAGGGTCGGCAGTAGGCGCTTGTGGCGTCGGCGACGCCCACCACCTTGCAGCCCATCTGGTCGAGCAGGTAGGCGGCGGTGCTGCCCACATTGCCGAAGCCCTGGACCACCACGCGCAAGCCCTCCAGGTCGCCGCCGAGGCGGCGCACGGCCTCGCGCACCACCAGGCTGACGCCGCGACCGGTGGCCTCGACCCGGCCAAGCGAGCCGCCGACATTGATCGGCTTGCCGGTGATCACGGCGGGCACCGTATAGCCACGG
Source organism: Chloroflexales bacterium (assembly GCA_013336035.1). GTDB lineage: Bacteria > Chloroflexota > Chloroflexia > Chloroflexales > Chloroflexaceae > CAIWXH01. Next base: position 3,135 of record JAAXUL010000519.1, on the reverse strand, counting down.
TGCATCGAGATCGTATCCATGATCCAGGCCATAACCTGGGCGTTAGTGCCGACGTCGGGCGCCGGGATGTCCCTCTCGGGGCCGAGCAGAATGCTGATCTCGGTGGCGAAGCGCCGGGTCAGGCGCTCGAGCTCGCCCATCGAGAGCTGCTTCGGGTCGACGATCACGCCGCCCTTGGCGCCGCCGTAGGGGATATTGACCAGAGCGCACTTCCAGGTCATCCACATCGCCAGGGCGCGCACCTCGTCGATATCGACGGCGGGGTGGTAGCGAATGCCGCCCTTCACGGGCCCACGGCCAAGGTTATGCTGGATGCGATAGCCGGTGAACATCCTTGTCGAGCCATTGTCTAGCTTGACCGGGAAGTTGACGGTCAGCTCGCGCTGGGGGACACGCAGGACGGCGCGGATGTTCTCGTGGAGGCCGAGGATGTCGGCGGCGGTATCGAACTGCTGCTGAGCGATGTGGAACGGGTTCTGGTCAGACATCGTTGTCTTTCCTCACTTCATTGTCGCTTGCGCCAGTATCCGGCCTACGGCTAGGTAAGATCCTTGCGCATATAGACCCAGCTGCCCTGGCCAAAGATCATCCAGGCCATAAGCGAGCGGCGGACCCGCACATCGTAGAAGCCCAGGCGTCGATAGAGGCCGCGAGCCCCTTCGTTGCGGGTGCTCACATACAGGCCGAGGAAACGTCTGCCGCGCAGCGTGGCCTCCTGCTCGGCGCGGGAGAGGAGGGCGCGGGCGACGCCGCCGCGCCGGTAGGGGGCAAGGACAGCCACATCGGTGATAAAGCCCTCGCGGCGCTCGATCTTATGGTCGAGCAGCGACAGCGCAAAGAGCGAGCGGGCGGCCCGCCAGAGGCCAAGCTCCTCGTGGAAGGCGAGCTCGGCGGCGCCCCCATCATCGGTCACCATCTCCCAGGTGCGGACAGTGGTAGTGCCGATGACCAGGCCCTCGTGCTCGGCCACAAACATACCGCGCAGGGCGGCAGAGCCCTGGCGGCGCCAGGTGGCGGCGAGCGCGGCGACGCCCCGGTCTGTCGCGCCGTCCCCAAAGGCGCCGCCAAATTTATCGGCGAACGCCTCGCGGTGCAGCTCGAGGATCAGGCCGATATCGTCGAGCCGGGCCGGCCTGATCAACACCGGCAACGTCCCCGCCGCGACGCGGGGGGCCGGCTGGCCGAATGGCCCACGCAGAGCCTGGGAGGAGGCCGTCATAGGCAGGGGGGTAGGGCGCTGGGCGCTGGACTCTGGGGCCGGCTGTGCGCCAGCCCCAGAACGCAAGACCCTGGACCCTAAATTACTTCGCAGCCAGCTCGGCAACACGACGGTCCAGGCGCGCCGAGATATCGCGGTACATATCGCCGCGCATCTGGGCGGCCTCGAGCTGGCGCCGTAGGGTGAGTATGTACACGGCCGCGCCAGCAACGACAGCCAGAAGCAGCATGGTCAGCTTCATCGTCCGCACTCCTCAACAGCAAGGCTCAGGCCTACCTGTGCCATTCTAGCGCAGGGTCGCACAAGCTTCAAGTGACAGAACGCTCAGCGCCGGCGCCGGGCCTACTTGAATCGCTGGCGCCAGGCCCCGTAGAGGGCGATGCTGCCGGCCACCGCAGCATTGAGCGAGGCGACCCGGCCCGCCATAGGCAGGCGCACCATAAAGTCGCAGCGCTCGCGCACCAGGCGGGCGAGGCCGGCGCCCTCGGCGCCCACCACCAGGCCCAGGGGCATATTCAGGTCAGCGGTGTCGAAGTCCTGGGCGCTCTCGTCCTCCTCCAGGCCTACCACCCAGACCCCGCCCTTCTGAAGCTCGGCAATAGTCTGGGACAGGTTGCCGACCAGCACCACCCGCAGGTGCTCGGTGGCCCCGCTCGAGGCATTAACCACGGCGGGCGTGATCTCGGCGGCGCGGCGGCCCGGCATGGCCACCCCGTGAACGCCTACCACCTCGGCGGTGCGCAGCAGGGTGCCGATATTCTGTGGGTCCTGCAGATGGTCGAGCAGCAGAAGCATCGCGGGCTCTTTGCGCTCGACGGCCAGGGCCAGGCAGTCTTCAAGCTCGACATAGGGATAGGGGCCAGTCTCGAGCATCACACCCTGGTGGTTAGCCTCGCGCAGCTGCCGATCGAGGACCTGGCGCTCGACCCGCTGCACGGGCACGTTCGCCTCCTCGGCCAGCTTAACAATCTCGGCGATCACGCCCGTCTCCTGCACCCCGCTCGAGACGTGCAGCCGGTGGATCTGCCGCCGGCGCGCCCGCAGGGCCTCGCGCACCGCATTTCGCCCGTAGAGGAGCTCAGCCATAGTGGTTTTTTGTCCTGATCACAGCCCCAGGGCGTCTTTGATGCGGCCGAAGAACCCTTCATCACGCTCAGCGCCCTGGTCCTCGGGCTCGAAGGTGCGGGCCAGCTCCTGGAAGAGGCGGCGCTGATGATCGTTGAGCTTCTGGGGCACGATCACGCGCGTGACAACGATCTGGTCGCCACGACCCTGCTGGCGCAGAAACGGCACGCCCTTGCCGCGCAGGCGGAAGGTCTGGCCGGTCTGAGTGGCCGGCGGCAAGCGCAGCTTCTCGCTGCCGTCGATCGTCGGCACCTCGATCTCCTCGCCAAGGACGGCCTGGGCCACGTTGAGCTTCAGCTCAAAGATAATATCGTTGCCCTCGCGCAGGAAGAGCGGGTGGGGCTGCACGTCGAGGGCCACATAGAGGTTTCCGAAGGGCCCGCCGCGGGGGCCGGCCTCGCCCTCGCCATTAATGCGGATCTGCTGGTTGCCATCCACCCCGGCGGGCACCTTGACCGTGATGCGGCGGTTCTGGCGCAGGCGGCCCTCGCCGCGGCACTCGCGGCAGGGGATAGGGATGACATAGCCAGTGCCGCCACAGTTGTCGCATGTGGTGACGGTGACCATATTGAAGAGGGGCGCGCGCTGGCGCACCTCGCCGCTACCGGCGCACTTCGAGCAGCGCACCGGGTCGGTGCCGGGCTCGGCGCCGCTGCCCCTACAGCTAGGGCAGCTCTCGAGGCGGCGGTACTCGATCTCTTTATCGACGCCGAAGATCGCCTCCTCGAAGCTGAGGCGCAGGTTATAGCGCAGGTCGGCGCCGCGCTGCGGGCCGCGCTGGGTGCGCGGGC
>JAAXUL010000518.1 GCA_013336035.1 Chloroflexales bacterium | reverse complement strand
CGCTCGACTTCGCCCGGGTGGGCGTGCTGCGCAGCATCGCCGCGCCGCTTAGCGCGGCGGGGGTGAGCATCTTCGCGATCTCGACCTACGACACCGACTATGTGCTGGTGCGGGCGGCGCAGCTCGACCGCGCCGCCGCGGCCCTGCGCGAGGTGGGCCACCGCATAGAGGGGCCCGCAGCGTAACATGGCAGCCGCAGCGGCCCTGGCCGTCGACCCTCGCGAAATGACAGATAAGACATGGCGATCTACAATAGGCCACTCTCTGAGGGCCGGCAGGCTCTCGTTGCGAAGCCGACGGCTCGCGTCGCCAGCTCGAGCCCGTATATTGGAGCGCAGCCATGGCCACCGCGTATAACGCGATCTCCTCCGCGACCGCCGCCCACAGCCAGATCGACGCCCTGCCAGCCGATGTGCCCGAGCAGATCGGCGCGGCCCTTGCCAAGCTGGTCACCGGCTCAGGCTATATCCTCGATATGGGCTGCGGGGCGGGCCGCATCGCCGTTCCCGCCGCGTCTACCGGGATCGGCGTGTACGGCTTCGACCTCGATCCGGCGATGGTCGCCGAGACGCAGCACGCGGCCGATGAGGGCGGCCTGCCCCTGGCGGTAGGCTGCGCCGATATCACCCGCCTGCCGCTGCCCGGCGCGAGCGTCCCCGCGGTGCTGTCGGTCAGCGTGCTGCACCTGGTGACCGCCTGGGAGCGGGCCCTCGACGAGGCGGTGCGCGTGCTGCGCCCGGAGGGCGTGCTCATCCTGGGCCGCGACTGGCTCGACCCCGACTCGTGCGCTGGCCGCCTGGGCGCGCGCCTGGTCGAGGAGCTGGGGGCGCTCAGGCCCGAGCTGCGCCACTCGGCCGCCGCCGACCCCGCGGCGCTGGCCCAGGCCCTCGCCGACCGCGGCGGCACCAGCGACCCCGACCTGATCGTGGCCAGCTGGGTCACCCTGCAGAGCCCCGCCGATGTGCTCGGCCAGATGGCGGCCCGCGCCCACGGCGAGACCTGGCGCCTCGACGATGCGCTGCTCGGCGCGGCCCTCGCGCGCCTGCGGGCCTGGGCGGCCGAGACCTGGCCCGACCTGAGCGTCGCCGAGGCCGTCGAGCGGCGCTTCGTGCTGAGCGTGACGCGCGGGCTGCGCTGAGCTGTGAGGAGGGTCTCGTAGGCCGCCCCTACACGTATGGAGAAGACATGGCCGCCACGCTCGTCAGCAAGCTCCAGCTGAAGCCTGGGCAGCGCCTGGTCGTGCTGCACGCCCCCGCCGGCTACCTGGCCACCCTGGCCGAGGCCCTCGCTGGCGTCTTCCCCACCGACGAGCCCCTCGCGGGCGCCGACGCCGCGCTGGTCTTTGTCACCGAGCTCGCCCACAGCGAGGCGCGCACGCGGGAGGCCGCGGCCCTGCTCAGGCCCGGGGGCCTGCTCTGGGTCGCCTACGCCAAGGGCGGCTCGAAGCTGCCCACCGACGTTAACCGCGACCGCCTGTGGGTGGCCGTCGAGCCGACCGGCTGGCGGCCCGTACGCCAGGTGGCGATCGACGAGGTCTGGTCGGGCATGCGCTTCCGCCCCGCCGACGATGTGGGACGCTAGCTGGACGAGAATAAGGACAATCTGATGATCACGCCCAGGCCGCTCGAGCGGCGCGTAGATATTGGCCCCGTGAGCCTGATGGTGTACGAGTGGCCGGGCGAGGGGCCGGCCATCCTCCTCGCCCACGCCACCAGCTTCCACGCCCGCTGCTGGGACCAGGTGGTCGCCCATCTGCCGGGGCGACGCTGCATCGCCTTCGATCAGCGCGGGCACGGCCTGAGCGACAAGCCGGCCCCGCCCTACCGCTGGCGCGCCTTCGCCGAGGACCTCGTGGCCCTGGGGCGGGCCCTCGAGCTGCGGGGCGCCGTGGGCGTCGGGCACTCGCTCGGCGGCTACGCCACGGCCCTGGCGGCGGCCCTCGACCCCGCCCTGTTCGCGGCCCTGCTGCTGGTGGACCCGGTGATCTTCCCGCCGCACGTCTACGGGCAGTCGCTCGACGAGCTGCACTTCGCCGCGCGGCGCCGCAACGAGTGGGATTCGCCCGAGGCGATGTACGAGCGCTTCCGCCACCGGCCGCCCTTCAGCCGCTGGAAGCCCGAGGTGCTGCGCGACTACTGCCAGCGCGGCCTGGTGCCCGCCCCGGGGGGCGCGGGCTACGTCCTGGCCTGCCCGCCCACGATCGAGGCCGCCATCTACGTGAGCGCGAGCGAGGAGTCGATCTACCCCGAGCTGGCGACGATCCAGGCGCCGACCGTGGTGCTGCGCGGGCACCCCCACGTGCTAAACACGATCGACGACATGAGCGCCTCGCCGACCGCCCCCGACCTTGCGGCCCACTTTCGGCACGGCCGTGACGTCGAGCTGCTGAACCACAGCCACTTTATCCCTATGGAGACGCCGACCCTGGTGGCCGGGTACATCCGCGACCTGCTGCCGGCGTAAGTGAGGCGCGGGGCTGCCAGCGGCGCCCCGCGCCTGTGACGCTACTTCGGGGTCATGCGGATCGCGCCGTCGAGGCGGATGACCTCGCCGTTAAGCATCTGGTTCTCGACGATGTGGCGCACCAGCCGGCCGTACTCCTCGGGGCGGCCCAGGCGCGACGGGAAGGGCACCTGCGCCCCGAGCGAGGCGCGGGTGTCCTCGGGCATGCTGGCCAGCATCGGCGTGTCGAAGGTGCCGGGGGCGATGGTCATCACCCGAATGCCGAAGCGGGCCAGCTCGCGCGCGATCGGCAGGGCCATGGCGACGACGCCGCCCTTCGAGGCCGAGTAGGCGGCCTGGCCGATCTGCCCGTCGAAGGCCGCCGCCGAGGCCGTGTTGACGATCACGCCCCGCTCGCCGCTCTCGCCCGGCTCGTTGCGCGTCATCGCCTGGGCCGCCAGGCGGATCACGTTGAAGGTGCCCACCAGGTTGATCATCACCGTCCGCGTAAATGAGTCGAGGCGGTGGAGGCCGTTCTTCCCCAGCACCCGCTCGGCCGGGCCGACGCCGGCGCAGTTCACCGCGCCGTGGAGCGCGCCGAAGCCCTCGACGGCCGCGGCCACGGCCCGGGCAACGCTCTCCTCGCTGGTCACATCGGTCTGCACGAAGCGGGCGACCGCGCCGAGGTCGGCGGCGGTGCGCTCGCCGGCCTCGGCGCTGATGTCGGCCAGCACCACCCGGCCGCCCACCTCGGCCAGCACGCGCGCCGTCGCCGCGCCGAGCCCCGACCCACCGCCGGTTATCAGAAAGACCTTGCCCTGCACATCCATATATCCATCGCCTTTCGCTTACGCCGCCAACGTCGGCGGCTTGCGCCAGGCTGGATTATAGCATCACGCGGGCTCGCCCCGGCTGCCCTGGTGAGCCCGCGTACGCGCGGCGGCCTAGCGCCCTGGCACCCGCGGCGGCCGGCGCTGTAGGATCGGGGCCTTGAGCGTGGGCTGCTGGGTGGTGCGCGGCTGCTGCTGACCTTTGCGGCCCTGTGATGGTTTCGGCTTCTTGGCCACTGTTGTCCTCCTCTGTGTTGGGCGACCGCCCGTCGTCGGTCGCCGGCTGTGCTTGCGACAGCGGGGTAGTGTCTGCGCGGGCCCACGGCGGGGGAAACAACAAGGCCGTGGGCGTGTGCTTGCCCACGGCCGTGATATCGCATTGGCGGACGGGCTACCCGGGCGACACCTCGGCTGAGGGCGTGCTGCTGATCGTCGCCCGGGCGCCGGTGGCGCGGGGGCGAAGAGGCAGCAGCTTGTCGCGCAGGTTGACCATCGGATATAGTAGTCCTTCTTGCTATCGCCAGGGGCAGCGTACCACAGGTGTGCCTGTCTACTCTCGGTCTCGCGGCGGATCTCGGCTAGCGGGGCGGGTACACGATCAGGGTCGGGTCGTCGTGGTCGAAGTAGCGCACGGTCAGCCCGGCCACCTGGGTGCCCCCGCCGGGTCCGCGGGCGGTGCGCTCGAGCTGGAACTGGTAGAGGTAGCGGTTCTGCGTCCCGACAAAGAAGTCGACCTTGATGAAGCCGGGCTGGGCCGGGTCGCTGATCTCGCCGTCGCCCCAGATCTGGTAGTGCTCGGTGGCGCTGCCGCCGATCGTCGCCGGGCCCAGGCTGCTCAGCGGGCCGTCGAAGAGCAGCAGCAGGTCGGCGGTGGGGACGAGGGCCTGGAACGCGCCGGGGTTCGTGGGGCGCCACTCGCGCTCGTCGTTCTGGCGCACGTAGGCGGCGCCATCGTAGAGCACAAGCTCGGTTGTCCGGTCCGAGCCGTCGACGTTCTTCAGGACCATGTAGATCCGGCCGCGGCTCTCTTTATAGCCCTGGCCGACCAGGATCACCTGGCCGTCGCGGGTGATCACGTGCTCGAAGCGGGCCGATGTGATCAGGCGTAGGGGTGGCAGCGCGGTGCCCTGGGCTGTCGCCGCCGCGGGCGCGCCGGCCAGCAGCACCAGCGCCAGCATAGCGCCGAAGCAGAGTAGTCGTCGCATGGGGGTGCTCCTGACTATTGTGAGACGCTCAGGCTCAGCTCGTAGGTGCCGCCGGTGTCGCCGGCCGCCGTGATATAGACCAGGTACATCCCGGTCTCAACCAGGCGAATGGGCGGCAGGGTCAGGGGCTGGTTGGGCCCGCTGGCGCGCTCTGACCAGAGGATCAGCCCGCTGGGCGACTGGAGCGAGAGGCGCGGCGTCAGGTTCTCGCCCGCGCGCGCGCTCAGGATCACTGTCTGCCCGGCCATGGCGAAGAAGAAGTAGTTGTGCCCCGACGAGGGCCCCCCGAGCCAGCCGCTGACGGTCTGGCCAGGCTTGATCTCGCCGTTCTCGCCAATGCTTGGGCTCTGGTCGCTGCTCAGCGTCTCTAGCAGGTAGCCGCCCGCGCGGTTATTGGCCGTGCGGATCTGGAGCAGGTACTGGTTGTTGCTGTCGAGGGTCAGGGTGCCGCTGTCGACGACGTTGCCGCCCGGCGCGCCGCCAAACCAGACCTCGCGGTTGTCCACCTCGAGGCGGGCGGCCGGCTCCATCCCGCTGTCGGCCGTGATCCTGATGCGGATCCGTAGGCCTACCCCGCCCTGAAAGCGGAAGTTGTCGACCTCGACTGGGGTCTCGAGCCGGCCCCGCACCGAGTCGCCGAGGGCGATCGTGGTCTCGCTCTGGGCGTGGCTGGTCGCCGGCACGGCCAGGCAGGCGAGCAGCGCCAGGGCGAGGAGTGTGGCTATGCCGCGTGTTGACATCCTCTGGCTCCTTTTCTCGCGCGGTCCCCCGACCGCGCGCCCGTAATCGTAGCACAGCCGCCCCTGGTTGTCGCTGATCGCAGGGATAGGGCTTGACAGACTAATGATGTTAGTTTATTATCTAATCATAATAGTCTTACGGAACGGAGGCCCTCTGATGCGAATCACCACTCACGGCGCGCACCTGGTGCAGCTCACCTGGCTCCCGCGCCTGTTCCCTGTAAACTGCTACCTGGTGCGCGAGGGCGACAGCCTGACCCTGATCGATACGGCCATCCCGGGCAGCGCGCGGGCGATCCTCGCCGCGGCGCGCGGCCTTGGCGCGCCGATCGCGCGCATCGTGCTCACCCACGCCCACGCCGACCACCTGGGCGGCCTCGACGCCCTGGCTCGTCTGCTCCCCGGCGCCGAGGTGCTGGCCTCGGCCCGCGATGCGCGCTTTATGGCCGGCGAGCGCAGCCTCGACCCGGGCGAGCCCCAGGCGCCGCTGCGGGGCAGCTACCAGACCGTCGCCGCCCGGCCTACGCGCCTGCTGGCCGACGGTGAGCGGGTCGGCTCGCTGCTGGTGGTCGATAGCCCCGGCCACACGCCCGGCCACCTGGCCCTGCTCGACACGCGCGACGGCAGCCTGATCGCCGGCGACGCCTTCCAGACCAGGGCCGGCCTGGCTGTGTCGGGCACCGTCCGCCCGCTCTTCCCCTTCCCGGCCCTGGCTACCTGGCACCGCCCAACAGCGCTGGCCAGTGCCCGCCGCCTCCGCTCCCTGGAACCGTCGCGGCTGGCCGTAGGTCATGGCGACGTGTTGGCGCAGCCGCTGGCCGAGCTGGATCAGGCAATTGCGACAGCGGGCCGCGC
>JAAXUL010000055.1 GCA_013336035.1 Chloroflexales bacterium | reverse complement strand
CTGCGCCGTGATCAGGCCCTGCAGCTGGTTGTGCTGGTCGAGCACCGGCAGCTTCTCGATGCGGTGCCCGTGCAGAATGTCGCGGGCCTCTTCGAGCGATGTGCCCTGCCTGACCGTCACCAGCTTCTCGCGCGGGGTCATCACCTCGACCACCGGCCGGCCCGGGTCGCGCTCGAAGGCCAGGTCGCGCGCGGTCACCAGGCCCATAACCTCATTCTGCGCGTCGAGGACCATCAGGCCGCCGATCATATGCTCGGCCATGCGCTCCCGCGCATCCTGCACCGTGGCGTCGGGGCGCAGGCTGTGCGGGTGCTCGACGATAAAGCCCTCGGTGCGCTTGACCCGCGTGATCTCGGCCGCCTGGCGGTCGACGCTCATAAAGCGGTGGATCACGCCGAGGCCGCCCAGGTGGGCCATCGCCCGCGCCATGGCCGACTCGGTCACGGTGTCCATGTTCGACGAGATGACCGGGATGCTCAGGGCGATTCGGCGGCTCAGCTGGGTGTGTGTCGACACAGCCTGGCGCGAGCGAACGCTTGAGCGGCGCGGCACAAGCAGCACATCATCAAAGGTCAGCGCTGTATCTGGACGCAGTCTCATAATCCCCTCCTGGGTGTGTCCCTATGCGATCAGGCTGGGATCGTACCACAGACGGCTGACCGCTGACGACTGACCGCTGATAGTAGCGGCCAGCGGTCAGCGGTCGGTCAGCGGCGGTTAACGGTTAGCGCTCAGCGGCTGACGGTGGCGATGGCGGCGCGCAGGGCGGCGACATTCTCGCGCACGCTGCGCGGGCCGCCGAAGACCGCCGAGCCCGCGACGAGCGACGTCGCGCCGGCGGCGACGACCTCGGCCGCGTTGCTCGGCTTGACCCCGCCGTCGACCTGCAGCTCGGCGCCCGGGTTCACCGCGTCGAGCATCGCGCGCAGCCGGCGGATCTTCGCCGTGCTAGAGGGGATGTAGCTCTGGCCGCCGAAGCCCGGGTTGACCGACATAATCAGCGCCAGGTCGACATCCGGCAGGACCTCCTCGAGGCTAGAGAGCGGCGTCGCGGGGTTCAGGGTTACGCCGGCCTTCACCCCAAGCTCCTTGATCGCCTGGACCGTGCGGTGCAGGTGCGGGCATGTCTCGACCTGCACGGTGATGATGTTCGCGCCCGCCCTGGCGAAATCCTCGAGGTAGCGGTCCGGCTGCGCGATCATCAGGTGGACATCGAGCGTGCGGTCGGTGAGCGGCCGCAGGGCGGCCACCACCAGAGGGCCAAAGGTGATATTGGGCACAAAGTGCCCGTCCATCACATCGATATGGAGCCAGTCGGCACCGGCGGCCTCGGCCTCGCGCACGTGATCGCCGAGCCGCGCGAAGTCGGCCGAGAGGATGGATGGGGCAAGTTTTATCTGGGGCACGGCGGCCTCCTCTGCTCGACAGCCCTACTCGACGACGCGCAGGGTGTTCTCGACGCCCTGCGACAGCGGCGCCATGCGGCTCAGGGCGGCGACCGGGCGGGCGAAGGGCAGCTCGGCTATGCCGCTGTACTGGCGCAGCAGGTGGTAGGCCAGCAGCAGCTGCGTGATCGCCAGCGGGTCGCTGTGGCGGGTCTCGCTGCGGTCGGCATAGTCGCCGAACTGGTCGGCGGCCAGCGGCGCCAGCTCGGGCAGGTGCTGCCAGATCGCCTGCTCGAGCATCGCGGCGTGGTCGGGCGAGACGCCGCCGTCGATCTCGAGGATATCGACCGGCCGCCCCCCGTCGCGGCCAAGCTCCAGGCGCACCCCCGTGTCGGAGCGCTGGCCGTTGGCGGCGAGGTAGGTCAGATCGGGGTGCGGGATGGTCGGGCGCAGGGTCAGGCGCACATTCAGGTTCGAGCCGGCGTCCTCGGGGGACACCCCGCGCTCCGGGTAGAACTGCACCACGATATCGGCGTGGTCGCGCTGCGGGCGAATGTAGGCCGCCGAGTCAGGCTCGCGCTTCTCCAGCTCTTTGAGCACCTGCTCGGGGAGGTAGCCGCGCTTGGCGCAGTCGCGCTTGATCTTCCAGACCGTGCGCAGATCCTCGGGCGGGTTGAGGTAGACCTTCACGTCGTAGAACTGGCGCATTATCGCCGTCGAGAAGCCGAGCAGCCCCTCGATGATCACGAACTCTTTGGGCTGCAGGTACTCGGGGCGCACCAGGCTGCCCGTCGAGTGATCGTAGACCGGCTTGAGGATCGGCTGCCCGTAGTGCAGCCGCTCCATGTGCAGCTCCATCACGTCGAGGTAGTTCGAGTCGGGGTGGAGCGCGGTGACCCCGAGGGCGGCACGCTCCACGCGGTCGTACTTATGGTAGTCGTCGGTGCAGACATGGGTCACACGGTCCGGACCAAGCAGCTTGACCAGGCCGGAGCTGATGGTCGTCTTGCCGGCGGCGCTGTCGCCCACAATGCCAATAATGATCGGTCGCTTGCGCATGACCTTCCCCTCTCCGTTCGCGGAAGTGCTATTGTTTCAGGGGGCGACCAGCTCGCCCACAGCGTCGGCCACTCGCTCAGCAGTGAGGCCGAAGTGGTGGTAGAGCTCTTTGTACGGACCCGAGGCGCCGAAGCTGTCGATGCCGATCACGCGGCCCTCGGCGCCGACAAAGCGCTCCCAGCCGAAGCTCGTGGCGGCCTCGACCGCGACCCGCGCCTTGAGGGCGGGCGGCAGCACGCTATCACGGTAGGCCTGGTCCTGCTGCGCGAAGAGCTCCCAGCAGGGTATGCTGACGACGCGCGCGGCCACGCCGCGCTGCGCCAGCAGCTCGGCCGCCTCGAGGGCGATCGTCACCTCTGATCCGCTGGCGATCACGACAGCCTGGGGGCTATCGGCGTCGCGCAGCACGTAGCCGCCCCGGGCGGCGCCGGCGCGCACGGCGGGGTCGAGCGTGGGCACCGCCTGCCGGGTAAGGATGAGCGCGGTCGGCCCGTCGCGGCGGGTGAGGGCCAGCTGCCAGGCCGCCGAGGTCTCGTTCGCGTCGGCCGGGCGGACCACATACAGATTGGGCATTGCGCGCAGAGTGGCGACGTGCTCGATCGGCTGGTGGGTCGGGCCATCCTCGCCGAGGCCGATGCTGTCGTGGGTGAAGACATAGATCACCTGCTGGCCCATCAGCGCGGCGAGCCGGATCGCCGGGCGCATGTAGTCGCTGAAGACCAGGAAGGTGCCGCCGTAGGGGATGAAGCCGCCGTGGAGGGCCATGCCGTTGAGCACGGAGCCCATGCCGTTCTCGCGCACGCCGAAGTAGAGGTTGCGACCGCCCCATGCGTCGGGCTGGATGGGGGCCGCGCCCTTGATCAGGGTATTGTTCGAGCCGTGCAGGTCGGCCGAGCCGCCGAGCAGGGACAGGACGTGCGGCGCCGCCGCGTTGAGCGCGTGCCCCGAGGCGGCCCGGGTGGCCATGCCCTTGGGGTCAGCGGCGAAGCTGGGCAGCAGCTCGGCGAGGTTGGCGGGGACGCGCCGCTCGAGCGTGGCGTCCCAGCGCTCGGCGAGATCGGGGTGGGCCTCGCGATAGCGGGCCAGCAGATCGTCCCAGGCGCGCTGGTCCTCCTGGCCGACCTGCACCGAGCGACGCATGATCGTGTAGACCTCGTCGGGCACGGCGAAGGGCGTCTCGTCGGCCCAGCCGAGGGCCTGGCGGGACAGGCGCACCTCGTCGGCGCCGAGGGGCTCGCCGTGGACCTTGCTGGTGCCGGCCTTGTTCGGGCTGCCATAGCCGATCGTGGTGCGGCAGGCGATCAGGGTGGGCGAGCCGCCCTCGCGGCGGGCCTGCTCGATCGCCTCGGCGACCTCGGCCTGGTTGTGGCCGTCGACGGCCTGGATGCGCCAGCCGTAGGCCAGGAAGCGCTGGAGCGTATTCTCGGTGAACGAGAGGTCGGTCGAGCCATCGATCGAGATATGGTTATCGTCGTAGAGCACGATCAGCTTACCGAGCTTGAGATGCCCCGCGATCCCGGCCGCCTCGTGGCTGAGGCCCTCCATCAGGTCGCCGTCGCCGGCGATGACGTAGGTGTAGTGGTCGACCAGCTTGAAGTCGGGCCGGTTGAACTGCTCGGCCAGGTAGCGCTCGGCCAGGGCCATACCGACCGCCGTGGCGATGCCCTGACCCAGCGGCCCGGTCGTCGTCTCGACCCCCGGGGTGTGGCCGTACTCGGGGTGGCCCGGCGTGCGCGAGCCCAGCTGGCGGAAATTGCGCAGCTCGTCGAGGCTCAGGTCGTAGCCGGTCAGGTGGAGCAGGGCGTAGAGCAGCATAGAGCCGTGGCCCGCCGAGAGCACGAAGCGGTCGCGATTAGACCAGGTCGGGTCGCTCGGGTTGTGCTTGAGGAAGCGGCTCCAGAGCACATAGGCCGCGTCGGCCATGCCCATGGGCATGCCGGGGTGTCCGCTATTGGCCTGCTGCACCCCGTCCATGGCCAGCACGCGGATGGCATTAGCGCAGAGTCGGTCAGCTGTACGCGGCACGTTCAGCGGGCCAGGGGTATCGATGATCGTCATCCCAGTCTCCGTGGTGTCTACGTCGTTGGCAATCCACCGTCAGTGGTGTGGCCGGCGCCGATGCCGCTCGTGAAGACGCGGCTGGCGCGGATATCAGCTTCGTCGATACGGGTCAGCTCGTCGAGCGAGATGCTGCCGCCCTGGCGCACAAGGCGGTTGGCCTGGCGCAGCTTGATCCGGTCGAGGGCGTTGCGCACGCTGCGGGCGTTGGCGAAGTGCGGCTGCTCTACCCGGTGCACCAGATACTCCTGAAAGGCCTGGCGCGAGCTCTCGTCGAAGCTGTAGCGCTGCTGGCCGACCATCAGCTCGGCGATCTCCATCAGCTCGGGCAGCGAGTAGTCGGGGAAGTCGATGTGCTGCGCGACCCGCGAGTGGAAGCCCGGGTTGGCCTGGAAGAAGGTGTCCATGCGCTCGCGGTAGCCGGCCAGGATGACGACGAAGTCGTCGCGCTGGTTCTCCATGGCCTGCAGCAGCATCTCGATCGCCTCCTGGCCGTAGTCGCGCTCGTTCTCGGGCCGGTACAGGTAGTAGGCCTCGTCGATAAAGAGCACCCCGCCCATGGCCTTCTTCAGCATCTCCTTGGTCTTGGGCGCGGTGTGGCCGACGTACTGGCCGACCAGGTCGTCGCGGGTGGCGACGACCAGGTGGCCTTTGCGTACGTAGCCCAGGTGGTGCAGGATCTTCGCCATCCGCATCGCCACCGTCGTCTTGCCCGTCCCCGGGCGGCCGGTGAAGCTCATGTGCAGGCTCGGCCGACCGGTGTCGAGACCCGCCCGCTCGCGCAGGCGGGCGACCAGCAGCAGGGCGGCGATCTCGCGGATGCGCGTCTTGACGGGGACAAGCCCCACCAGATCGCGGTTCAGCTCATCGAGCAGCAGGTCGATCTTGGCCTCGCGGTAGGCCTCGTCGAGGTCGATCATGCCGCTCGGGGTCTGGCCGGGCTCTGCCATAGCGCCTAGGCCTCCTCGTAGCGGTGGCCGGCGGGCCGGTCGGTCGCGTACGAGCGGATGGTGTAGCGGATCTGGCGGTCGCTCGTCTCCTGGCGATCGACGTAGAAGCCGGGCTCGTAGGCGGGCCGGTTGACGATGAACTGCAGAGCGGTGGTGGCCCGGCCGTGCGAGCGGTCGAAGCCGCTGACCCGGATATAGTGGCCCGGGAAGGTCGCCTTGCACTCGGCCAGGGTCTGCATGATCGCCGCCGGGTCCTTGATGTCGAACATCGGCAGGCCGAACATGTCCCAGTAGACATTGCGCGGGTGCGGGTCGTCGGTGTACTCGATCGCGATCGGCCAATCGTTGTCCAGGCAGTACTGGATCTGGGCCTTGATCTGGTCATCGGTCAGGTCAGGCAGGTAGCTGAAGGTGCCCTGCGTGATACGCATAGTGGAGACTCCTTGTTTCTCTTTCGGAGGGGCGTCGCCCCTCCGCGCCTCTCCGCTGGGGGGACGAGGGCCTGAATGCTAATACGAGGGCGTCACGACCACGTCGGGCGTGTCGGTGCTCTCGAAGTTGAAGGAGACGTCCTTCCAGATCTCGAGGGCCTTGGCCAGGGCGGGCGACCACTTGGCGGCGCGGGCCAGGATCTCGGGGCCCTCGTTGAGATAGTCGCGGCCCTCGTTGCGGGCCTGGATCATCGCCTCGACGGCCACGCGGTTGGCGGTGGCGCCCTCGGCGATGCCGTCGGGGTGGCCGATCGTGCCGCCGCCGAACTGCATCACGCAGTCCTCGCCCAGCAGGTGCAGCAGCTGGTGCAGCTGGCCGGCGTGGATGCCGCCCGAGGCCACCGGCATGACGCCCGGCATCGAGGCCCAGTCCTGCTCGAAGTAGAGGCCCTGCACCGGGTTGGCGGGGATCTTGTTCTCGCGCAGGGTCGCGTAGAAGCCCTGGACGCTGTTGGGGTCGCCCTCGAGCTTACCGACGACCGTGCCGGCGTGGATGTGGTCGACGCCGGCGAGGCGCATCCACTTGCTGATCACGCGGAAGCTGACGCCGTGGGTCTTCTGGCGGGTGTAGGTCGAGTGGCCGGCGCGGTGCAGGTGCAGCAGCACGCTGTTCTTGCGGCACCACTTGGCCATGCTCTGGATCGCCGTGTAGCCGATGGTCAGGTCGATCATCACGATCACGCTGCCCAGGTCCCTGGCGAACTCGGCCCGCTCGTACATCTCCTCCATAGTGCCGGCGGTGATATTAAGGTAGTGGCCCTTGATCTCGCCGGTGACCGCGGCGGCCTTGTTGACGGCCTCCATGCAGTAGAGGAAGCGGTCGCGCCAGCGCATGAAGGGCTGCGAGTTGATATTCTCGTCGTCCTTCACGAAGTCGAGGCCGCCGCGCAGGGCCTCGTAGACCACGCGGCCATAGTTGCGCGCCGACAGGCCGAGCTTGGGCTTGGTGGTCGCGCCGAGCAGCGGCCGGCCATACTTATTCAGATACTCGCGCTCCATCACGATGCCGTGCGCGGGGCCCTGGAAGGTCTTGGTATAGATCGGCGGGATGCGCATGTCCTCGAGGCGCAGGCTCTTGAGGGCCTTGAAGCCGAAGACGTTGCCAATGATGCTCGAGGTCAGGTTGGCGATCGAGCCCTCCTCGAACAGGTCGAGGTCGTAGGCGATATAGGCGATGTACTGGTTCTCGGTGCCGGGCACCTTATCGACCCGGTAGGCCTTGGCCTGGTAATGCTCGTGGGCGGTGAGCCGGTCGGTCCAGACGACCGTCCAGGTGGCGGTCGAGCTCTCGCCGGCCACGGCGGCCGCGGCCTCGATCGGGTCCACACCCTCCTGGGGCACAATGCGGAAAGCGGTCAGGATATCGGTATCCTTGGGCTCGTAGTCGGCATCGTAGTAGCCCATCTCGACGTAGGGGGTGACGCCGGACGCCCAGCGACCCTTGTCATTCGCGCCATTGCTGCTTGCTGCGGCCATACCGGTTCCTCCTTAAGAAACTGTCTCACTCACACTTGCGGGCTAATATCACGCCTCGACCGCGGCGTAGGGCACCGCGCTAAACTGCATCAGCTTATCGAACTGGTGGGTCGCGTGGATGCGGCGCACGGTGCCGCTGTGGCCGCGCATCACCAGCGACTCGGTGGTCGCGCCGCCGTGGAAGTACTGCACGCCTTGCAGCAGGGGGCCCGAGGTGACCCCGGTGGCGGCAAAGAAGACATTGTCGCTGCGCACCAGGTCGCCGGTCTTGAGCACCCGGTCGAGCTGGTGGCCCTCCTCGATCAGGCGCGCCCGCTCGGCCTCGCTCTGCGGCGCCAGGCGGCCCTGGATCTCGCCGCCGAGACAGATCAGGGCGCAGGCGGTGATCACGCCCTCGGGCGTGCCGCCGATGCCCATCAGCATATCGATGCCGGTGGCGGGCAGGGCGGCCATCAGACTGCCGGCGACATCGCCGTCGCTGATCAGGGTGATGCGCGCGCCCAGCTTGCGCGCCGCGTCGATGATGTACTTGTTGCGCGGCCGGTTGAGCACGACCAGCGTAAGGTCCTCGACCGCTTTGTCCACGGCCTTAGCCACACTGCGGATGTTATCCTCCGGCGGGGCGGTGATATCGACCGCGCCGCGGGCGGCCTTGCCGACGACAATCTTCTCCATATAGAAGCCCGAGCCGGGGCTCCACATAGCGTCGCGCTCGGCCAGGGCGACCACAGCCAGAGCGTTCGGCAGCCCCATAGCCAGCAGGTTCGTGCCCTCGAGCGGGTCGACGGCGATCTCGACCACCGGCGGGCGGCCGTTGCCGATCTTCTCGCCGTTGTAGAGCATCGGCGCCTCGTCCTTCTCGCCCTCACCGATCACGACCACGCCGTCCATAGCGACGGTGCCGAGCACCAGGCGCATCGCGTCGACGGCCGCCTGGTCGCCGGCCTCTTTGTTGCCGCGGCCCATCCAGCGGCCGGCCGCCAGGGCCGCCGCCTCGGTCACGCGCACCAGCTCGAGGGCCAGGTTGCGGTTAGGCTTCTCAATCGTCGGCATCGGCGCCCTCCTTAGGCCAGCGCGCCGCGCAGGTCGGCCAGGGTGCCGGCCGAGAGCAGCTTGCGCGACTTGTTCACGATGAAGGCGGCGTACTCGGTGATCAGCAGCGCGCCGGGCTTGCGGAAGTCGAAGTCGGCGGGGTGGTCGCGCAGGTACTCGCGCTGCACGCGCGTCCAGACCAGGCGCCCGTCGGTATCAATATTGACCTTGGTCACGCCCAGGGGCACCGCGCGGGCGAACTCGTCCTCGTTCACGCCCTTGGCCGACGGGTCGAGCTTGCCGCCGGCGGCGTTGATGCGGGCGACCTCCTCCTGGGGCACCGAGCTCGAGCCGTGCATCACCAGGGGGCAGCCGGGCAGCTGCTGCTGGATGGCGGCGATGCGGTCGAAGTGCAGGCCCTGGTTGCCGCTGAACTTGTAGGCCCCGTGGCTGGTACCGATCGCCACCGCCAGGCTATCGCAGCCGCTCTGCTCGACAAAGAGCCGGGCCTCCTCGGGGTCGGTCAGCAGGGCGTGCTTCTCATCGACCTTGATGTCCTCTTCGACGCCGCCGAGCATGCCCATCTCGGCCTCGACCGAGAGGCCCTTCGCGTGGGCCCGCTCGACCACACGCCGGGTGATCGCCACATTCTCATCGAAGGGGGCGTGCGAGGCATCGATCATCACCGACGAGTAGAAGCCCGAGTCGATGCACTCGTAGCAGGTCTGCTCGTCGCCGTGGTCGAGGTGGACCGCGAAGATCGCCTCGGGGAACATCGTCTCGGCGGCGCGGATCATCCCCTCGAGCATCGGGATGCCGGCGTACTTGCGGGCGCCCTTCGAGATCTGGATGATAAACGGCGCCTCGGCCTCGACGTGGCCGCGGAACAGGCCCAGGGTCTGCTCCATATTATTGATATTGTAGGCCCCGACGGCAAAGCGGCCATACGCCACCCGAAACAGATCAGCCGTGGTCACAATCACAGGACCCTCCTCCGGCTCCGCTGCCGGTAACTTCATCGCTGCTAAACTCCGTGCGGTGTTGCTGAGCACTATAGCAGAGCAACGTTGTGATGAATATCACCATGGGGGGGGAGATATCTCACCCCTGCCGGGGCTAGACGGCGAGCCGTGGGCAGGTAGACTTGCCGTAAGGGCGCCCCTCGCGAATACCTACGTTATAATGGAGTCCTATGGCGACAGCATTGAGCGAGCAGATCAATCCCCCGGAGGCCGAGGCGGCGCTGCTACGCCAGCGCGTGGCGCTACTCGAGCAGCAGACGCGTGAGCTCACAGCCCTTCACGCGGTGGCGTCCGCGGCAAGCCAGGTCTCCGACCTGGACGAGCTGCTCAGCCAGGCCCTCGATGCGGTGCTTGAGGCGGCGCCCATCCCCGAGCTGCGCCCTATGGGCGGCGTATTCCTCGTCGATCACGCGACCGGCCAGATGTCCCTCGCGGCCCTGCGCGGCCTGCACCCCGACTTTGTCGCGCAAGAGCGCTGCGTGCGCCTTGGCGAGTGCCTCTGTGGCCTCGTCGGCCAGAGCGGGCAGCCCCGCGTCTCGCGCAACAGCGCCAGCGACCCGCAGCACCAGGGCCACTGCACGCGCGGCGAGGCCTACGGCCAGATCGTCGCCCCCCTGCTGGCCCGCGGCCGCACGGTCGGGGTGCTCTTCCTCTTCCTCAGGCCTGATTTCCCGCCCGATCCCGCTTATGTCGAGCTGGCAACAGTGATCGGCCAGCAGCTCGGCGTGGCCGTCGAGGAGGCCCAGCTCTATCGCCAGCTCCAGGCCACGGTGACCCAGCTCCAGACCACGGGCACCAAGCTAAGCGAGCAGAACGCGCGCCTCGAGCGCACCAACAGCGAGCTACGGGTCGCCTACGAGCTAGCCCTCGCGATGCAGTCCTCGGCCGACCTGACCGACGTGCAAGAGCGGCTGCTGTCGCTGATCACCGCCGAGCTGGGCTACGAGCGGGCGCTGCTGGCCATGGCCGACCACCACGAGCTAGTGCTCAGCGGCTGGATCTGCAGCACGAGCGGCCCGGGCGGCCACCTGCAGCGCATCCCGCACACGACCCGGCTGCTGCTCGAGCTGAGCAGCGGCCCCCTGATCGAGGCCATGCGCACCGGCCAGCCCGTGGCCGTCAACGATGGTCGCCCCCCGACCAGCGACCCCCAGATCAACAGCTGGCTCGGCCTCGGCTCCTACATGGTGCTGCCGATGGTGCTGCGGCAGCAGCCCCTCGGGGTGCTGGTGATCGACAACCCGCACAGCGGGCGCGCCATGAACGACGCGGACCTCGCCCTGCTCTCCAATATCAACCAGCAGGCCTCGGTGGTCCTTGGCGGCGTCCAGCTCTGCATCGATCGGGCCCAGCGGCTCGCCGTCGAGGATGAGCGCTCGCGGATCGCGATGGAGGTCCACGACTCGATCTCGCAGCAGCTCTACGGGCTGACCTACAGCATCGACGCGTGCGTCGAGCTGCTGCCCGAGCACGCGGACGAGGTGCGCGAGCAGCTGATCCAGCTGCTGCCCCAGGCCCAGCAGGCCAACGCGGCGCTGCGCCGCGCGATCTTCGACCTCTGGCCCGACGAGCTCGACCACGAGCGCTTTGTCGCCGAGCTGCGCGGCTACCTCGAGAGCATCGCCCCCGGCAGGGCAATGCAGGTGCACCAGCAGGTCGACCGCGGCTTCGACGATCTGCCGACCGTGGTGCGCAAGCAGTTCTACCGCATCGCCCAGGAGGCGCTGAACAATGTGGTCAAGCACGCCCTCGCCCGACGGGTGAAGCTGACCCTGGTCGTCAGCGCGCAGGCCGCGCGCATGCGCATCGCCGACGACGGCTGCGGCTTCGACCCGCGCGAGGGCGCGGCGGCGCAGACCGAGGGCAAGCACTTTGGGCTCACGAGCATGCGCGAGCGCGCCGAGGCCCTAGGCGGCCAGATCCAGCTCGACAGCGCGCTGGGCCAGGGCACGATTATCACCGTCACCCTCCCCCTGAATTGCTAAGAGCACCATGAGCGACGAAGCCCCCGAACACATAGCCCCTATCCGCGTGCTGCTCGTCGACGATCACGAGCTCGTGCGACGCGGCATCCAGATGGTGCTGCGCACAAAATCGGACATGCTGGTCGTCGGCGAGGCCGGGAACGGCGTGCAGGCGATCGATCTGGCCCGGCAGCTACAGCCGCACGTGGTGCTGCTCGACCTGATGATGCCGGGGATGAGCGGCACCTACGCCAGCCGCGCGATCAAGCAGGTGGCGCCGCTGACCCGCGTGCTCATCCTCTCGGCCGTCGACGCCGAGCATGAGATCGTCCAGGCGATGGAGGGCAGCATCGACGGCTATATCCTCAAGGACGCCCCCAGCCAGGAGCTGCTGCTGGCGATCCGCACCGTCGCCACGGGCGAGCCCTACCTGCAGGGCGCCGTCACGCGGCGGCTGCTCCGCCGCCTGTCCGCGGGCAGCGGGCGCAGCGAGGTGCTCGTGCCGCCCCAGCTCACCCCCCGCGAGCTAGATGTGCTGAGGCTGATGGCGACCAGCCGCTCGAATAAAGAGATGGCCGAGCTGCTGGTCGTCACCGAGGAGACCATCCGCAGCCATAGCAAGAGCATCCTCACCAAGCTCCAGCAGCCGAACCGCATGCAGGCGGTCCTCGCCGCCCTGCGCCTCGGGCTGCTCACGCTTGATTAGCGGGCCATCTGACCCGCTAGCCGGCCTGGCCGCGCTGCCCGTTCGCGGCGGGCGCGGCGGCAAGCAGATCGGGCAGCATCCCCTTCGCCCGCGGCACCAGGGTCACCCGCGCGCCGCTCTCGGCGATATTCTGTAGCTCGAGGATGCTGAACAGGACATCGGCGACCCCCTGGTCGGCCGCGATCTGGCGCAGGGCCTCGCCCAGCACCTGGGGGCGGATGGCCTGGGCCTTAGCGAACTCGATCGCCGCGCGGCGCTCGGCGGTGCTGGCGATAATGCTCACCTGGTTCGCGCCGTCCTGCTTGATCGCCGAGGTCACCTGGCGCAGCCGGTTCACCACCTTGGCCTCGATCTGGCGCGTCATGCCCACGTCGCGAAAGTGGACCTTGCGGATATAGACCGAGCCGAGCTTGTAGCCCCACTCATTCGACTTCGGCGAGACCTCGGCGCGCACGACCTGGCTCATCGGGTGGCGGTCCTCGAGCATCTCGGCCAGCGGCATATTGCTGAGCGTGCGCACCACGGCGTTGCTCACATTGGCGGCCAGCGATCCCTGCGGGTCGGCGTTCTTGAACAGGTAGGCCACCGGGTCGCTGATGCCCATCTCGTACCAGACGCCGATGCCCATCGGCGCGCCCTCCTCGGAGTTGACAGGCTGGCTGCGCAGGTAGCGCTGGTCGAGCCGCATATCGAGCACCGAGCGCTTGCCAAAGATGTTGACGATCAGAGCCTGCGGGCCCAGCCGCCCCGGCAGAAAGTGCAGGCCCGGCTCGCGCAGCACGCCCGCCACGCTGCCGAACAGCGTGTAGACGTGGCAGGTGCCCTCGCGCACGGTGGTGTAGAGGCCGAACAGGCGGCCAAGCCCGAGCAGCAGCGGCGCCAGGACAAAGGCGAGCACGAAGGTGGTGCCGGCGGCGGTGACAAACAGCAGCAGATCGCGCATCACTCCACCTCCAGGATCACGCGCTCGGCCTGGCGGAAGATGTTCAAGCGCACGTTGCGCAGGTAGGACGCCAGGGCGCCGGGGCCGCTCGCCTGCAGGGCGCGCAGCTGCTCGGCCAGGGCCAGCAGCGGCTCGACCTCGGCCTGGGCCTTCAGGGTCTCGATCTCGACCGCGCGCTTCGACTGGACGATCTTCTGGTCGGCGGCGGCCTGGGCCAGGCTGATGTCCGACGAGACGTGGTTGTGGGCGGTGTTGATCGCCGCCATCGCCGACTCGACGTCCGCGGGGGCGTCGATTTCGGTGATCAGCGAGGCGTCGAGGGCGATCCCGTAGCGGACGGGCGACGAGATGCACTCGCGGTCCATGTGCTCGTTCAGGTCGCGCAGGTTCTTGCGCAGGTCGTTGATCGAGACCCCGCTGACCGCGCTGGCGTCGGGCGGCTGCGAGGCGAGGTCGCTCGATATGATCGGGGGCGCCTCGAAGTTGGCGATGCGCTCGCGCAGGATGGCGACGAAGTAGCCCATCACATGCACGATCGGGCTCTTGACGCCGAACAGGTAGGCATAGAGGTGCCGCTCAGAGACGCGGTAGCGGATCTGGCCCTTGAGCCCGACGTTGAGCTGGTCTTTGGTGACGGCATCGAGCACGGTGCCGCCGACATTGGCGCGCGGGTCCTCGAGGTCGAGGGCCATGTTGACAGTCTGCGTGGCGACCGAGACCTTGTAGATGCGCTCCCACGGCCACTTGAAGTAGGGCCCGCCGGGCGGGATCACGCGCAGCTGCGGGTAGATGTAGCGGTCGCGCTCCTCGGGGCGCAGGTACTCGGCGAAGGGGTCATCGGCGCTCGACCCGGCGGGCAGGCGCTCGGCGCGGCCGAAGATCGTCTTGACCGCGCGCTCGTTCTGGTCCACCGTATAGAAGCTGAACAGGATGTAGCGGACGATCACCCAGCCGACGAAGCCGACGAAGATGCCAAGGATAGTGGCGAGCATAGGCGGCAAGGCTCCTTTCAGGCACTCCTGGCGCGGTGTACCGCTTCGGACACAATGTATACGCCCCGCGGGCAAGAAGGTTACGCGCGTACGCGCGGCGCTGGAGAAGTGGGATGGAGGCATGCTATACTGACAATATACCCATCATACCAATCAACCAGCACCGAGGTGCCATGGCCGAGAAGCCCACTGTCCACCCCGCCGACGTTCACGGCGTCGGCCGCCTGGCCGTCGAGGCGACGCTCGGGATCACCAACCTGGTCGAGGCAATGCACCAGACCATCCTCCGCCTCCCCTGGATCATCGGCGCGCCGATAGATGGGCCGACGGGCGGCATCACCGGCCTGGTGTACACGAGCATCCGCGGGATCACGCAGCTGGTGGGCGGCAGCCTCGACGCCGTGCTCACGCCGCTTATCCCGCTGGCGCGCGAGCGGCGGCCGTCGCCCGAGCACGAGGCGATGCTCTCTGCGCTGAACGGGGTGCTGGGCGACTACCTGGCCGCCAATGCCAACCCGCTGGCGCTGCCGATGCTCCTGCGCCAGGGCGGGCAGCCGCTGGATCTGGCGGACCCCGCGCTCGCCGACGACAGCCCGCCGCCAGGTGGCAAGATCCTGCTGATGGTGCACGGGCTGTGCCTGAACGACCGGCACTGGAGCCGCGGGGGGCACGACCACGGCGCGGCGCTGGCCGCCGACCTGGGCTACACGCCTGTCTACCTGCACTACAACACCGGCCTGCATATCTCGGCCAACGGGCGCGCGTTCGCCGATGTGATCGAGGCCCTGGTGCGACGCTGGCCGACGCCCGTCGAGGAGCTGACGATCGTCGCCCACAGCATGGGCGGCCTGGTCTCACGCAGCGCCTGGCACTACGCCGCCGCCGCCGGCCACGCCTGGCCGCGCCACCTGCGCTCGCTCGTCTTCCTCGGCACGCCGCACCACGGCGCCCCGCTCGAGCGCGGAGGCAACTGGCTCAATCTTCTGCTGGGCGTCAGCCCCTACACCGCCGCGTTTACGCGCCTCGGGAACATCCGCAGCGCCGGCATCACCGATCTGCGCTACGGCAATCTGCTGGACGAGGACTGGGAGGGCCACGATCGCTTCGCCCACGTCGGCGACAAGCGACAGCCGGTGCCCCTGCCGGACAGCGTGCGCTGCTACGCCGTCGCGGCGACCACCGGCAAGGCGCCCGGCGACCTGAGCGACAAGCTGATCGGCGACGGGCTAGTGCCCGTGAGCAGCGCGCTCGGCCACCACCACGACCCTCACATGGCCCTGTCATTCCCAGAGTCCCGCCAGTGGGTCGGCTACGCCATGAACCACATGGAGTTGCTCGACCGGCCCGAGGTGTACGCGCAGCTGCGGCAGTGGCTTACGCCTGTGCGCCAATTAGGCTGCTGAGGCAACAGGGCGCGAAGGCGCAAGCCTGGCTGGTGTCGCTGCCCCGCGATCTCGTGTATGCTTGTACTGACCGCAAGCGTTTGCCACCTCAATCAAATCACAGAGGGTCTTCGAAGGAGCTATGACGATGCGCTATCTTGGTGCTTCCGTAAGTGGCGTAGTGGCCGTGCCGATCGAGCAGGTCTGGGAGCTAGTGAGCAATCCGGCCCGTCACCCCGAGCTGGCCGGCAGCGGCGAGGTGCGGGCCGTGGAGGTGGTGGGCGGCGGGCCGATGGGCCCGGGGGTGGTCTTCCGCTCACACCAGCGCGTGCGCGGCCTCTCGTATATTACGGCGAGCCGCACGGTCATCTGGGATCCGCCGTTCCGCTTCGCCTGGCGCGTGGGGACCTCGTTCGCGCCTGGGGTGGCGCAGATCTGGATGTTTAACCTCTCTGCGGTGGGAGGCGGCACGCGAGTGGAGAACGGCATGGCGCAGATCTACGCCCTGCCGACGGTCTTCCCCTTCAGCCTGATCCACGACGAGCTAGGCCGCCGCGAGGCCGCGCTTATGGCACCGACCCTGGCGAACCTGGCGCGGGCCCTCGGCGCCCCAGCGCCCACCGACCTGCTCGAGCGCTACGTGGCCCCCGCGGCCATCGAGCAGCTGCTGCCCTGGCCCACCATGCAGGGCGCTGTCTGGGAGGGCGGCGCGGGCATACTGGCCGGCGCAGTCGAGCAGGCCACGGGCGGCCTGGCCCGCGTCCTGCCTCGCGCTTAAGCCCGGGGTAGCCACGCGGGCGGCGGCCGCTGAGCCGCCAGTTGCACAGCCAGACGAGGCGGTCTTCCCCGCCTCGTCTGGCTGTGCGTGCGCTCGCGCATCTGCGGTAGCATGAACAATGTTGAAGAAAGATTGGAGATTCTGTGAAGCCTTCCAAACAAGGCCCAAGCGCGGTTCGCTATGCTGGCTGTATCGACCCCGTAACCTTTTGTGGACGGCGACGTTTGAGGCTATAGATGTCGTTTTTGTAATGCACAGGAGATAGCCTTGCTACAATCGTTTCGCGATACGCCATCCTACAGGGCGCAGACGCGGCAGCCCGCGGAGCACGACCATGCGGTGCCCCGCGCGCTCATTGTAGCAACGCTGACCCTGGCGCTAGGTGCCCTGGTGCTCGCCCTGGGCATCGGCGCCACGACGGCCGCCTCGCAGCGTGTCAGCCCGGCCTCGGCGGGCGACGGGGTCGCCGACTGGACGGTGCTCGTCTATATGGCCAGCGACAATAACCTCGAGGCCGCCGCGCTCAACGATCTGCGCGAGATCGCCCATGTGGGCTCATCGGCACAGCTCACTATCGTCGCCCAGGTCGACCGGATCGCCGCGCCCAACCTCTGGGACGACACCACGGCCGGGGACTGGGCAGGCACCAGGCGCTTCCTGGTCCAGCCGGGCATAGAGCCCGACGCCGCCATGGCCGCGCAGGACCTGGGCGAGCTGAACACCGGCGACCCGGCCACCCTGGCCGACTTCATCACCTGGGGCGTGCGCACCTACCCGGCCCGCCGCTACGCGCTGGTCCTCTGGTCGCACGGCGCGGCGTGGCAGGGCCTCGCCAGCGACGAGACCTCGGGCGGCGACAGCCTGAGCCTGCCCGAGCTGGGCAGCGCCCTGGCCACGGCCCGCGCGCAGACCGGCGGCACCCCGCTCGACCTGATCGGCTTCGACGCCTGCCTGATGGCCCAGCTCGACGTCTTCCAGACGATCGCGCCCTACGCCCGGGTGGCCGTGGCCTCGGCCGAGCTCGAGCCGGCCCAGGGCTGGGCCTGGGACGCCTGGCTGGGGGCGCTCGCGGCCAACCCGGGGCAGGACGCCGCCGCCATCGCGGGCGTGATCGTCGACAGCTACATCAGCTCGTATCAGGGCAGCGACGATGTCACGCTGGTGGCCCTGGATCTGGCCCAGGTAGATCAGATCAGCGCGGGGCTCGACCGCCTGGCCGGCGCGCTGCTTGCGGGGCAGTCGGCAGATGACACGAGCGTCGCCCAGGCCCGCACGGCGGTCGATGTCTACGCGTCGGACAGTGTCGAGGCGTTCAACGCGGTCGATCTGGGCCTGCTCACGCAGCTGATCGTGGCGCGCGGCGCGACGGGCGAGGTGGCGGCGGCGGCCGCGGCGACGGAGAGCGCGATCCAGCAGGCGCGCCTGGCGTACGGGGCGGGGCTGCCCCACCGCGACGCCAGCGGTATCTCGGTCTACTTCCCGCCGACCGCGGCGCAGTACCTCTCGGCCTACGAGCACGACTCGCCGCTGCCGGGCCTGACGCGCTGGGCCGAGTTCCTCAAGGCCTATCACCACAGCCTGGTGGGCTAGTAGACG
>JAAXUL010000517.1 GCA_013336035.1 Chloroflexales bacterium | reverse complement strand
GCGTGGCGGCCGACCTGCGGGGCGATGGCGCGCCCCTGTGGGCCGAGCTTGACGCGGCGGGCGTGGTGACGGTGCGCGACGGCGCGGCCCCCGACGCGCCCATGGTCTGGAGCAACGAGCGGCCCGGATGGCGCTTCACGCGCATTGTCGCCGGCGACCCCAACGACGATGGGCGCGTCGAGCTGCTGATGCTGCTCTGGCAGCCCGACGAGGCGGGCCACCTGCGCGCGTCACAGCCCTACCTGCTGGGCTGGCGCGGCGGGCGCTACCGCATCATCTGGGGCGGCTCGGCGACCGGGGCGCCGATCCAGGACGTGGCGCTGGCCGACCTCGACGCCGACGGGCGCGGCGAGCTGGTGGTGCTCGAGGGCGGTGAGGGGCCGGGCGACCCGGGCGATCACGTCTCGGTCTGGCGCTGGCACGGCTGGGGCTTCGAGCTAGCGTGGCGCTCGCCCCTGGGCCGCTGGGGCGCCGTCGGCCTGCTCGACGTCGACGGGGATGGCGCGGCGGAGATTGTGGCGCGCTGACACTCCCTCGGCCGTTGGCGGCCGAGGGAGTGCCCGCCCCCTAGCGGGCGGGCGCGCAGGCGGGGGGCGCCGAGAGCCAGGGCGAGTAGATGATATTGTTGCCGACCGAGTCGCCGCGGCCGAGGGGGTTGGTGTCGGGCTCGTAGGGCCCGCTGGCCTCGCCCCACCAGTTGTTGCGCAGGTCGAGCAGGATCTCGCTGGTGGCGCCGCGGCCGAGGCCGTAGCGCAGGTAGACGGGGATGATCGGCGGCAGGTGCTCGTCGATAAAATTGTTCTCGACGTACAGCTCCATAGGCGGCAGGCCATTAGGCTTGACCTGCGGGGTCTGGGTGCGCAGGCTGAAGCCCTGCCCGTCGCCGACGAGGCTATTGCAGAGCAGGCTGCCCTTGAGCGGGCCGTTGGTGGCCAGCTGCAGGTTGGGCACGCCGCCGCGCATCAGATTACCCTGGATATCCAGGTTCAGGGTCTCGTAGGTGCTGCTGTTGCTGACGCGCACCTGGGGCGTGCCGTCGCCGAGCCGGTTGCCGCCGAAGCGATTGCCGCTGAGCGTGATGAAGCTGCCGCGCGCGTAGCTGGCCTCGAGGGCGGGCCCAAAGGGCACATCGTTGCCCGAGACATCGCTGTCGCGCAGCTCGAGCTTTGTGTCGGTGAGCAGGATGGCGCCGCCGTTGTCGTTGAAGCGGCTGGCGCGCACGATCAGCTCGCTGTCCTCGACGGCGAGGACGGTGCCGCCGGCGCCGCCGCCGCTAACCTCGGTGTTCTCGAGGACGATGAAGCTGTTGGGCCGTCCGAAGAGGCCGCTCCAGCGAGCGCCCGTGGCGCCTACGAAGCGGACAGGCTGCCCGGGCAGACCCATAGCCAGGAGGCGCCCGCCGTCGATATAGATCGAGACGCCGGGGTCGAGGCGGATCTCGACGCCGGGCTCGACGATCAGCTCGGCGCCGGGGGCGATCTGCACATCGCGGCGCAGGATGATCGGGCTCTGGCCGGCGGACCAGCGCACATTGCCGCGCAGCATATCGGCCGGCGGCGGGGGCGGCGGGCCCTGGGTCATGGTGGGCTCGGCGGCCTCGGCTGTCGCGGTGGCGTCGAGCGACAGATCTTCAGTGGGGGTCGGCGCCTCCGGCGCGGGCGGGGCCGTGGGCTGCACGACCACGGGCGGCGTTGTCGGCGGGGGGACGGTCGGCGCGGGCACGATCACTGCCACGGTCGGGTTGAGGGTGGGCAGGGGCGGCGGGGTGCCCTCGCCGACCGGGCCGGCGGGGTAGGGCGACCCGGCCTGCGGGCTGGGCGATACGTCAGTCGAGGGTAGGAGGCCGCCGGCTGGCATAGAGGGCGAGGGCGAGGCCTCGAGGCTTATATCGCCCGTAGGAACCTTGCCGGGGACGGTGCTTCCGATGGGGGTGCCCTCGCCGCCGACCGGGTAAGCGCCGGCGGATGGCCGCGCGGGCTCGGGGTAGGGCTCGGTGCCGGCCACCGCCGTGGACGCCAGGGTGGGGGCGGGGTAGGGCTGACCACCCTCAGGGGTGGCTGAGGCTTCCGCGATAACCGTGTCGTTGAGCGTCTCGTCAGTGCCGGAGTTCGGCGTGAAGAGGAACGTCAGCGCGACGGCGAGGATAAGGAAGGTGAGTGCGCCAAGCAGGAGGAGTGTATCGCGGCTGATCCGGCCTCCGGGGGCGCGCTCGGGCTGCTGATCGTCCTGGGCCAAGCTGCAGACCTCCGACGTCGCGGGCGGCAATTCGCAGGCAGTGTACCACAGGGGGAAAGGCGCTGCAATGAATAAAATTATGATCTGTACGCTGTGAGGTGCTATCCCTCACAGCGCAGGTCTCAGTTAATCGTCTCGATGCTGTTGGTCGTCATATAGATCACACGCTCGCCGATATTGGTGGCGCGGTCGGCGGCCCGCTCGAGGGCGTGGAGCACATCGAGCATATCGATGGCCGCCTCGAAGAGGTCTGGCCTGGCCTGGGCGGCGGCGATAATCTCGGCCCGCAGCTTATCCTCTAGCTCATCGACGCGCTCGTCGGTCGGGGTGAGCGAGTGGGCCAGGTCGGGGTCCTGGTGCAGGAAGGCCTGGAGGCTGGTGTTGACCATCTGGATGGCCATGTGGGCCATCTCCTGGATCTGGGGCGGCGGGGGCAGCAGGGCGCGGCGGCGGGTGGCCCGGCGTACGCGCTTGGCGATGCTGTTGGCGTAGTCGCCGATGCGCTCGAGCTCGCTGGCGATGGCGGTGACCACAGTGCAGAGCCGCAGGTCGCTGGCGACGATGGGCTGCTGGGTGGCCAGTAGGTGGATGGTGCGCTCCTCGAGGCTGCGCCAGACCTCGTCGATCAGGGCGTCGTCGTTGATCACCTGGGCGGCCGAGGCCGTATCCCAGGTCTCGAGGGTCTGGACGGCGCGGAGCAGGGCTTGCTCGACCATACTGCCCATGCGTAGCAGGTCATCTCGCAGGCCGCCGATCTGGCTGGCGTAGCGCTCACGTAGCGGGGCCATACGCGTCTCCTCAATGGATGCGGCGGCGGAGCGACCCTCTGAGCTCGCCCCGCCCGCCACAGGATACCACACGTATGGCCTGCTGCGACTACGCCTTCCGGAAGCTGAACTCTTTCGGCCCGCTGTCGACCATGATCGTATCGCCCTCGCGGAAGGCGCCGCGCAGCAGCTCGCTGGCCAGCGGGTTCTGCAGGCGCTGCTGGATGACCCGCTTGAGCGGCCGGGCCCCGTAGACGGGGTCGTAGCCCTCGCTGGCGATCTGGGCCAGGGCGGCCGGGCTTAGCTCGAGGCCAAGCTTGCGCTCGGCCAGCAGCCGGCGCAGGCGCCCGAGCTGGATCTCGACGATCTGGCCGATCTGCTCACGGCTCAGCGGCCGGAAGACGATCACCTCGTCGATGCGGTTCAGGAACTCGGGCCGCAGCTCGCCCCGCAGCTCCTCGAGCACCGCCGCGCGGATCTCATCCTCGCCGACCCCACCATGGGTCAGCTCCTGGATCATCGACGAGCCGATGTTGCTTGTCATAATGACGACGGTGTTCTTGAAGTTGACCACCCGGCCCTGGCCATCGGTGAGTCTGCCATCGTCGAGGACTTGCAGCAGCACGTTGAAGACGTCGGGGTGGGCCTTCTCGACCTCGTCGAAGAGCACGACCGAGTAGGGCCTGCGGCGCACGGCCTCGGTGAGCTGGCCGCCCTCGTCGTAGCCCACATAGCCGGGGGGCGCCCCGATCAGGCGAGCCACGCTATGCTTCTCCATATACTCGGACATATCGATGCGCACGATCGCCTGCTCATCATCGAAGAGGAACTCGGCCAGGGCGCGGGCCAGCTCGGTCTTGCCCACCCCGGTGGGGCCGAGGAAGAGGAACGAGCCGAGGGGCCGGTTGGGGTCCTGCAGCCCGGCCCGCGAGCGGCGGACCGCGTTGGCGATCGCGCCGACCGCCTCGTCCTGGCCGACGACGCGCAGGTGTAGGCGCTCCTCCATCTTGAGCAGCTTCTCGACCTCGCCCTCGAGCAGCCGGGTGACCGGCACGCCGGTCCACTTGGCGATGATCTCGGCAATGTCCTGGGCGTTCACCTCCTGGCGCAGCAGGGTGTTATTGCTGGCCGCGGCCTCGGCCATCCCCAGCTCGCGCTCGAGGCGGACCAGGTCGTCGTACTGCAGGCGGGCCGCCCGGTTGTAGTCGTACTCGCGCTGAGCCTGCTCGATGGCGAAGCGGGTCTCGTTGATCTGCTCCTTGAGCGGCTTGATCTTGTCGAGCAAGGTGCTCTCGGTCTGGCGCTGGGCCTCGAGGGCGCTGCGCTGCTCGTGAAGGTTGGCCAGATCTTGCTCGAGCTTCGCCAGGCGGTCCTTGCTGGCCGTGTCCTTCTCGCGCCTGAGCATCTCGCGCTCGGTCTCGCGCTGAGCGATCAGGCGGTTGAGAGCGTCGATCGCCTGGGGCGAGCTGGTGTTCTCCATGTGCCGCCGGGCCGCGGCCTCGTCGATCAGGTCGATGGCCTTGTCGGGCAGGAAGCGGTCAGCGATATAGCGGTCGGAGAGCACGGCGGCGGCCACGATGGCGCTGTCGGTGATCGCTACGCCATGGTGGGCCTCGTAGTGCTCCTTGAGCCCGCGAATAATGCTGATCGTGTCCTCGACGGAGGGCTGGTCGACCAGCACGGGCTGGAAGCGCCGCTCGAGCGCGGCGTCCTTCTCGATGTGCTTGCGGTACTCGTCGAGGGTCGTGGCGCCGACCATGTGCAGCTCGCCGCGGGCGAGCATGGGCTTGAGCATGTTGCCCGCGTCCATGGCGCCTTCGGCCGCGCCGGCCCCGACCACGGTGTGCAGCTCGTCGATAAAGAGGATGATGTCGTCGCGATCCTGGATCTCTTTGAGCACGGCCTTGAGACGCTCCTCGAACTCGCCGCGGTACTTGGCGCCGGCGATCAGAGCGCCGAGGTCGAGGGCGATGACCTTGTTGTGCTTGAGCGACTCGGGGACGTCGCCCGAGACAACGCGCTGGGCCAGGCCCTCGACGATGGCGGTCTTGCCGACGCCGGGCTCGCCGATCAGCACCGGATTGTTCTTGGTGCGCCGGCTGAGGATCTGGATGATGCGGCGGATCTCCTCGTCGCGGCCGATCACCGGGTCGAGCTTGCCGCGCTGGGCCAGCTGGGTCAGGTCGCGGCCGTACTGCTCGAGGGCGGCGTAGGTGCCCTCGGGGTTAGGGCTGGTGACGCGCTGGGCGCCGCGCACCTCGCGCAGGGCGGCCAGCAGGCCGGCGCGGGTCAGGCCCGTCTGCTTGAGCATGCGCTCGGCGCCGCCGCCGGCGTGGTCGAGCATGGCCAGCAGCAGGTGCTCGGTGCTTACATACTCGTCGCCGAAGCCGGCCAGCTCGTCGTGGGCCCGCAGGACAACGTTGCGCAGACGCGAGCTGTACTGGGGCTGCATATTGCTGCCGCTGACGCGGGGCAGCTTCGCGACCTCGGCGTTGGCCTGCTGCTTGAGCGCGCCGACGGCCACGCCCAGCTTCGCCAGCACCTGGGGCACGACGCCTTCGCCCTGGTCGAGCAGCGTGTAGAGCAGGTGTTCGGGCTGCACCTCGCTGTTTCCGGCGCGCTCGGCCGCGCCCTGCGCGGCGATGAGAGCCTCGTACGACTTCTCGGTGAAGCGGTTTGTGTTGAATGACATAATGATACTCCTCTCCCAACAGATGTGCTGGTCTGATCCTAGCACGCCGACATCTATGACGCACTAGCGTTGTGTTAGCGTTCTGTTAGACGGCCGCGCGGCTTTAACGACGGGGCCACGCTGCGCACATGGGTCGGGCGACGGGCCGGCCAGGCGGGGGAGTAGCCGCGCTAGACGATATGCCGACGGCCAGCTGGCCCACCACGATATGACGCCCTGAATTACCTGGCCGGGGCCGCGGGCGCGCCGAAGGGCCGGATATCTACCGTGGCGGGGGGCAGCAGCACGCGCACCGTGGTGCCCCGCCCCGGCGCGCTCGTCACGCTGAGCCGGCCGCCGATCGCCTCGGCGCGCTCGCGCAGGGGGGTCAGGCCCAGCC
>JAAXUL010000516.1:4518-6080 GCA_013336035.1 Chloroflexales bacterium | reverse complement strand
GCTCGATGCCCTTGTTGCGCGAGAGCAGCCCGAAGGTGAGCAGCACCTGCTTACCCTCGACACCGAACTGGTCCTTGTAGAAGCTTGGGTCGAGGAACGGCACATCGGGGATGCCGTGGGGGATGACGTCGATCTTCTCGGCCGCCACGCCGTAGATCTCACGCAGAAAGGTCGCGCCGCGCTCGCTCATCGCCACCAGCCGGTCGGAGAGCTGGGCCAGCTCGATCAGCACGCTACGCTCTTGGGCGGTGGGCTCGCGCAGGATCGTGTGCAGGGTGGTGACGATCGGCGCCCGTAGGCCGCGCAGAAGCGCCAGCAGATCGCTGCCGGCGGCGCCGCCATAGATGCCGTACTCGTGCTGCACGCAGACGACATCGGCGTTGCTCAGGTTGATGCTGTCGGCGGCGCGACGGTAGGCGCTCGGGTCGTCCTGGTCGAGGGTGAAGCGCACCCGCTCGGGGTAGTCGTAGCCGTCCGCGCGGTCGTTCATCGCCAGGGCGAAGACCTCGCTCGTGGGGCTGGCGCCGGCGATCGCCGCGCACAGGTCGGTGGTGTAGGTGGCGATGCCGCACTGGCGCGGCAGGTGGTTGCCGATCACGGCCAGCGTATTGATAGGGGCGCTTGGCTGAAGAGACATAAACACCGCTTTCTCTAAGCTTCGCCCACGCGCATTCGCGCCAGGCGCGTCATACGCGCTAGCGGTTCGGATGGTTTGTTTGGTACGACCTGAGATACGCACTCCCGTAGCGATACGACTCAGTGTAGCGGCGCGCAGGCCCTCGGGGTAGCGGGCGAACCGTTGCTGCACTGTCAGGCTACACCTGACAGTGCCAGGGAGACTACGGGCCCATTGCCCCAGAAACATCTGCGCCGCCTGCTGCGTATCTTATGGCGAGCCGTGTTCGGCAAGCGCCCCCATAGGGTCGCGCAGTTGCAGGAGGCCAGCAGCTTTGAGCGTTGCATCATCACGTGTGTTTATGCGTATCGTCACGCTGGCTGTCGGCATAGCGCTCGCGCTGCCGCTGGCGCTGCTCTCGGGCTGCGCCGCCGCGCCCGGTCGCCTGGTGATCAGCGATGAGACCGGTACGCTCGACCAGGCTGCGCTTGCGGCGGCCGCCGCGCCTCTGCTCGAGCGCGGCGTGGTAGTCGGCGTTATCGTCGCCGCGCACGGCGATGCGCAAGGCGCGGACGTTGCCCGCCGGCTTAGCGCCGCGGGGCTGCTCGCGGGCGCAGAGATCGCCCCCGGCGCCGTCGCGGTCTATGTCAGCGCTGACCCGCGCTACAGCGAGCTGCGCGCGGGGTCGCGCTGGAGCGGCGCGCTGCCTGACGCAACCCTGCGCGAGATCCGCCTCGCGACGCTCAACCCGGCCTTGCGCGACGGCCAGCACACCGCCGGGGTCGCCGATACGCTGCGCATCTATTCTGACGAACTGCGGGATAAACGTTTGCAGCGCGCCCAAGAGCAGGCCGGAGAAGAGCAGCCGCACCACGGTCGCGACGTCGCCCAGGAAGCGGAACAGGCCGTCCCACAGCGGGATCGGCGGCAGGTCGGGCTCCCCTTG
>JAAXUL010000516.1:0-4508 GCA_013336035.1 Chloroflexales bacterium | reverse complement strand
CGGGGTCGCCGATACGCTGCGGGCGCTCGACGAGCGCCTCGGCCACCCCTCGCTTGGCAGTCGCGTCTGGCCCTGGGTTTCCGCTATCATGCTGAGCCTCAGCCCGCTTCTGCTGATCTGGCTTTCGCCAGTCGGCGAGTGGTTTGGCCGCCTCTGGAGACGGTCGCCCCCGGGCAGGCTGGCCCAGCGGCTCTGGGATCTCACCCCGGCTGGGCAGCGGCGGCTCCAGAGCATGCTGCGCGTGGTGCGCCTGCGCCTGGATAATCGGAGCGAGTATGCGCGCTCCTGGTGCCAGGGCGCGCGCTCGGCCAACGCCCGCCTCACCGTCGAGCCGCTCTTTGAGCGGCTCACGCGCCTTGACCGCGAGCGTACGGAGGCGCTGCGGACGCTGCGGGGCCGCCCGCTGCTCGCGAGCCTGGAGCGGCTTGCGGTCGACTACGAGGAGCTAGGGCGCGATGGCGAGCGGCTCTGCCCCAGGCGCTCTCCGAAGGGGCCCGCGCGCGGCGCCGGAGTTGACGTGGCCGTCGTCGCGTCGGACACGGCGTACGCCCAGCCGAGCCCGGCGTCCAGCGACAGCGTGGTTGATTGGGGCAGCGGGGGGTACGCCGATCCGGGCAGCCCGAGCAGCGACGGCGGGCCGTGGTAGCGCGCGTAGCCGCCGGGGGCGCGCCCGGCTACTCGTAGGCGAGCACATCGCGCACGGTGACCCGCGAGGCGTTCCAGGCCGGCAGGAAGCTCGCCAGAGCCGCCAGCCCGATCACGGTCGCGAGCCAGAGCAGCGCGCCGGCGAGCGAGAAGACGTAGTCCGGCGCGGCCTGCAGGAAGGCCTGCCCGACCGCCTCGGCGAGCACCCGGCTGAAGGGCAGGGCGATCAGCGCCCCGACCAGCCAGCTCACCACGCCGATGAGCACGCCCTCGACCATCACGATGCGCAGGATGGCGCCGTTCGAGGCTCCGATCGCGCGCATCACGCCGATCTCGCGCGTGCGCTCGATCACATTGATGCTCATGGTGCCCATCAGGCCAAGGCCGCCCACCACGGCCAGCAGCACGGCCATCATCAGCAGCATCAGCACGACAATGCTGAACTGGAAGTCGATGTTGGCGCGGATCTCGCCGATGGTCTGGGTCCCGCTGATGTTGAACCCGGCCTGCTTGAGCTGCGCGCGCAGCGTCTTCGCGACCGCGGCCTGGGACGCGGCGTCGTGCCGTTCGGTCACGACGCTCAGGAAGCTCGACTGGCCGACATCGCCCGTGACGCGGGTGGTGTAGTCGTAGCTTGCATAGGCCGCCCGGCCGACAAACAGCACCCTGGCGATGCCGACGATGCGCCAGCGCGACTCGCGCCCGTCGATGTCGAGCACCAGCTCATCGCCGAGCGCGAGGTCCTTTTCGGTCTTGAGCAGATCGGCGGCGATCACGATCGCGTTCTCGTCGCCGGGCAGCAGCCAGCGCCCCGCCGTCAGCTGGGGCTGGAAGAGCCGGGTGTCCGGCGGCAGCGCGGTGATGTCGATATTCTCGGTCTTCGTGCCGTCGGCGAGCACGCGTCGCCCGCCCACCTGGTTCCAGCCCTCGGCCGCGACCACGCCGGGCACGGCCCGGGCCGTGGCCAGCAGCGGCTCGACCCGGTAGGGGCGGCTGAGGTAGGTAAACACATCGTAGTCGTAGGTGGTGAAGAAGTTCTCGGCGGTGCGGATCAGGGTCTCGCGCACGCTGACGACGGCGATCACCATCGCGCCGGCCAGGGTCAGCGTCGAGAGGGTCAGGGCCAGCCGCCCGCGTCGGCGAAAGGTGTTGCGCAGCGAGAGCAGCATCGGCCGCGACAGAAAGCGCAGGCGCGCCATCGCCCGGTCGATCCAGCTGGTGCCGAAGCGCCCCTTGCCCACGCCGTACGAGCTGGTCGCCTCGCGGATGGAGATGCGCGTGCCGGCCAGCACCGGCCAGAGCGCCGCCAGCAGGGGCACGAAGAGGCCGGCCGCCACCTCGAGCCCCAGGACGTAGGGCGGGATGCCGTTGCCGCCAGTGTTGAAGTTGAGCAGCCCGGCGAAGATGCCGACGAAGAGCTGGGCCCCCAGGGCGCCCAGGGGCATCGCCACGACCAGCGACAGCACGCCGAAGCCGAAGACCATCGCCAGATACATGCTGACAATGGCGCCCCGCTGCCCGCCGATTGACTTCATAATCCCGATCTGGCGGATCTGCTGGGTCAGGATGGCGCCGAGGGTGTTGATCACCAGGAAGCCGCTCAGGACCAGCGAGACGAGGCCGAGCACGCCCATGATCAGCAGCAGGGCCTGCATGATCTGGTCAGCCCAGTGTTTGCCCGGCGGGCTGGGGACCTGGACGAACGAGACCGTGAGGCCGCCTTTCTCGATCTTGTCGCGCACCTGTGACACGATCTGCTTGATGCGGGCCTCATCATTGCGCGGCTCGGAGACGGTGATCAGCAGCTGGGTGAAGCCCTCGGGCTGGCCGAGCCAGCGCGCCGTATCGGTGCTGATGTAGGCCTTGCCCCAGCCAAACAGCGGCGAGGCCCAGTTCGCGTCGTGGACAGTGCCGGCCACCGGCATCGTGCGCAGCGTGCCGTCGGGCAGCTCGACGGTCAGCGAGTCGCCGATCGCGACCCCCAGGAAGTCGAGCGAGGTCCGCTCGAGCAGCAGGGCCTTGCGCGGCGGCGGCCAGGCCCCGGCGACGGGCGAGAAGGTGCCGATCCGCAGGTCGTCGAAGTCGGGGATGATGTCGAACTGGGTGTTCTTCGCCTCCTGGTCGCCGACCCGCGCCTGGAGTATGACCTGGCCTCGGGCCTCGGCGTCGGCGATGTCGGGCATGCGGCGCACCGTCTCGACCAGCGTGTCATCGAACGGCTCATTGGTGGTGATGCTGGCGCTGAAGGGGTTCGTCGCGTCGCTGGCGCTCGCCATATCTTTGGCGAGAATCTCACGCGAGCCGGCGATCACGCCGACGGCGAAGACGCCGATGGCGATCGAGAGCACCACCAGGACGGTGCGCGTCTTGTTGCCTGTCAGGTCGGCAAGCACCTTGCGCCAGCGCGGACTCACAATAGGTTCTCCTTCACGTGCGGCCGGCGGGCCCAGCCCTTTGATCCAGGCTGTGCGCGCCGCACGGCGGCGCGCGTGCGATCTTGTCGATGGAGAGCCTGGATGGTGGGGCAAGCGATACGCCCGCTCAGACGCCTCTGCCGCCGCGGCGCATGGCCATCAAGGCGGCTAGGACAGAGGCGCATACCTGGGGGGCCTGGAGCGGGGGCAGCGGTGTGTGCGGGGAAGGGTATAGCGCTGGCCACAGCATAGCACAGCGCGACGCGGCGGCGATCCGACGAACGGCGTAGGGCAGGTCATTATCGCGGCTGAAGGCCCTCACCCCCCGTGCGCCTCTCGCCTGTGGCCACAGGCCACTACCACGCTCGCGACCAGGCCTCGCAGAGGTCGAACTCGGTGAAGCCGACCGCGGCGTAGGTGGCGTGGGCCGCCGGCGTGTACGAGCCGAGGGTGCAGAGCGTGGCGCCGAGCCGGGCTGCGCGGCGCAGCCCCTCGCACACCACCGCCTTGCCGAGCCCGCGCCGCTGGTGGGCCGGCGCGATGCCCACGGGCTCGAAGAGCCCCGTGCGGGTGACATCATCGAACCAGACCGTGCAGAAGCCGGCCAGCTCGCCGTCGGGCGCGACGACCACCAGGTCGAGCTCGCGCCGGTACAGGGGCGCGCGCTGGAGGTTGAGGTACCAGCCGATCATATCGTGGCCCGCCTCGGGCTCGCCGGGGTGGAAGGCCCGGAACGAGGTGAGGCTGCGCGCCGGCAGCTCGTCGATGCCGCCCAGGGCGCGCACGCCGTACCCCGGCGGGAGGGGCGCAGCGGGGATTGGCACGTCCATCGGCCTGCGCCGCTGGTGCTCGGGGCAGCTGCCGGGCTCATAGCCGCGGTGCGACAGGGCCTCGCCCAGGTCTGGGTCGCGCCGGCTCGCCGCGACCGTCAGGCGCCGCGGCTCACCCGGGCGGGCGACCGACAGGCGCGCCTCGGCGGTGTCGAGCATCTCGTCGACGAGCCCCCGCTCCCGCAGGTCGGGGTGGATCTGCAGGAACGCATCGCCAAGGTCCTCGGGGTGCAAGACAGCGGCCAGCCGCCCGCCCGCATCCTCCCACAGAAAGAAGTAGTCCTCGAGCCAGTAGCGGGCGATATTGGTGATAATGTGCCAGCGGCAGTAGTCGAGGCGGGCGGCCTGCCAGCTGAGCTCGTGGCGGTCGTTGCGCAGGAAGACCTCGCGCAGAAAGGCGCGGATGCGCCAGTAGTCCTCTTCGCCGTGGTAGGGGCGCAGCGTGAGCGGCATTAGGAGTAGCCCTTAAGCAGTGTTGATGGGACAGCTGCGCGTGGGGTGGCGCTGCCCCGCGTCGTAGGCGATAGCCCGCCAGGCGCTTTTGCGCGTGGCGCTGGGCGCGGGCCGGAAGCGCGAGCCGTAGTCGTGGCTGGCCTCAGCTCAGGCGCAGCCGCGAGCG
>JAAXUL010001356.1 GCA_013336035.1 Chloroflexales bacterium | reverse complement strand
TCGAAAGGATTCTGATGAACGTGCCCGACCAGGCGGTTGACGCGGCCCTCGCCGCCGTCGGCTTACCCAACCTGAAGGTTGTCGCCAACCCCGGCGCCGTCGCCGACTTCGCGAAGCGGCCCGGCTGCACGATCACCTTCGCCGAGGCGCTGCGCCTGGCGCTGGAGGCGTTCATCGGCGACGGCCGCGGCAGCCCGGGCCAGGGGCACGACTCCGCGCACGACATCGTCCGCGACTCACCCGAGAGCTTCGGCCTCGGACCAGGCCCCGACGCCGCCACGATCGGCGAGGCGCTGCGGCGGATGCTCGCCGACGACCCCTCTGCGCGGGTCGTCCTGCTGACCCGCGTGACGGTGGCCCAGCGCGAATACCGCTTCCTGCCCGAGTATGGCGAGACGATCACCGATAACTGGGTGTTTCGCATTGTCGCCCCGCGCCAGTGGCCGTTCCTCCAGTGGGCGATCGTCGATCTGCGCGGCGAGACGCCACCGTACAGCTACGGGTTCGACTGACGGTGGTGCTTCTGGCTGGCGGCGGGCTAGTCCACCTGGCCCGGCGGCAGCGCCAGGCGCGGGTGGAGCTTTAAAGGTTACCAGATGAACTTCATACTTCGGCCATTCGCTGTATTTGTCCAACACCCAGAGCGCAGCGCCCTGGTCGCTGCACTCTTCTTCGTGCTCTGGCTGGTCATCTGGAACAGCACGGGGCGGGGCACAAAGCTGCGCGACCTGGGGCTTCTGATCCCAGCGGCAGCCTGGTGCCTCTACACCCTCTGGGAGTGGGCGGTCAACCGCTTCACCCCCGAGGCCGACATCCGGGTTGACATGCTGCTGATCGTCCCGCTGCTGATCATAGCCACGATCGCCGGTGTCGTGCTGCCGCTGGTCGGTCGCATACGCACTTCTGGATAGGTCCGCCCTCCGCTCATCGGCGCGGTGAGAGCGCCGGCCAGCGCGCCGCGGGCCGCGGTGACGGCCGGACGCTACAGCGGCGCTCAGCGCGGCCGCCAGCGCGGGAACTGCTCGCGCTCCGCCGTCGCGGTCATCCGCACAACGCTGCTGCCCTGCACGCTCTTCACATAGATGTCGTAGCTGCCGTCTGAGTCCACCGCGCCGCGGTCGGAGACGAAGGCGATGCGCGTGCCGTCCGGCGACCAGGACGGCTGGTCGTCGTTCGCCTCGCTGGGCGTGAACAGCCGCGACTGCCCCGTGGCGACATCCAGCAGGTAGATGTCGCGATTGCCACGCCGGTCGCTGCGGAACGCGAGCTGACCGCCCGAGGGCGACCAGGCGGGGTAGGCGTCCAGGGCGGGGTCGGCGGTCAGCTGCCGCGGCGGCTCGACGCCGCTCACCTCGGTCACATACACGTCGAAGGGGCCGTCACGGTCGGAGACAAAGGCGATGCGGGCGCCGTCGGGCGACCACGCCGGGTTGCCGTCGCTCGCCGGGTTGCTGGTGAGGTTGACCAGCCCGCTCCCGTCGCTGTTCATCACGAAGACATCCCAGTTGCCGTCGCGGAAGCTCTCAAAGGCGATGCGGGTGCCGTCGGGCGACCAGGCCGGGTACATATCCTTGGCGGGGTGGTCGGTCAGGTTCGCGGCGGCGCTCCCGTCGGCGGGCGCAACGAAGATGTCGTACGTGCCGTCGCGATCGCTCGCGAAGGCGATCCAGGCGCCATCGGGCGACCAGGCCGCCATCGTCGCATCATGATCCGGTTCTGCAACCAGCGTGTGCCGCCCGGTTCCGTTGGCGTTGACCAGGGCGATCTGGCGCAGGGTTCTCCCCAGGCCCGTGGTGAACAGCAGCTGCTCGCCGACGACGGCGTCAGACGCCGGCTGCCAGGCCGGCGTGCGCTCGGCGACGAGCGCCGGGCTGAGTGATCGGATGTTGCGGCCGCTGTCGTCCATCACGGCGATGCCGGGCTTCCCGCTTCGGTCGGAGCGCAAGGCGATCCGCGCGCCGTCGGGCGACCAGCTCGGCTCGCCGTCGAAGCCGGGGTCTGACGTCAGGCGGGTCTGGGCGGCTCCACTGGCCAGCATCACGAACACATCGCTGTTGCCCTCACGTGTCCGCGTGAAGGCGATGCGCTCGCTGTCAGGCGACCACGCGGGCTCCTCGTCGTCGAACGGGCTGTTGGTCAGATTGACCGGGCGCTCCGGGCGGTCGAGCGTGAGCAGGTAGATATCCGACGTGCGCGTGGCCGCGGTGCGGGCGGCGAAGGCGATGCTGCGCCCGTCGGGTGACCAGGCCGCGCGGCCCGGCGCGCGCAGGCCGCCGGCAATCGAACTTACGGCGCCGCCAGCG
>JAAXUL010001355.1 GCA_013336035.1 Chloroflexales bacterium | reverse complement strand
GTAGGCCCGGTTCAGCTGGCTCGGGTCGTACTCTGGCCCGGCCTTGATCGTCGCGCGCGGCAGATCGACACCCACCGTCCGGTCGTCCCAGTTCACGGCCGTGATCCAGGTGGGGGCCACCAGCACCTGCTTGCCGGGCCACCAGTTCTGGGTGTCGACAACCAGGTAGCGCAGCGCCCAGGTCGTGTCGTCCATCACGAAGTCTTTGATGTGGCCGATCGCGCCATCGCTGGCCTGGATGTGGTAGCCCATCACCTCGCGCGTGCTGCGCAGGTGAGCGTCGCCCTGGGGCAAATCATGCTCAACCGCGCGCACACGCGCGCGCTCAGTCGCCCCCATGCCGAGTGGGACATAGGCGGCCATGCCGACGCTGTAGTAGGGCATGCCCATGCCGCCCCAGAGGCCGGGCCCGTACCAGTAGGGCTCGTAGCCGTAGTAGCTCGCGTGCGCGATCTCCATCTGCCGCGAGACGGGCTGGTGTGTCGTGGCATTGGGGGCATCGCGCACCTGCTGGCAAGTCAGGTTCACCGCGATCAGCCGCTGCTCCCAGTGCACCGCCTGAATAGACTGCGGCGAGATCAGCACCGTCTCGGGCAGCAGCCAGCCGCCGGTCTTGACGAGCATAGAGCGGATCGCCCAGTGCGCGTCGTCGAAGAAGAAGCCATCGACGCTGCCGATCTCGCCATCCGTCGCGCGGATCGTCAGCCCGCCCAGGTCGTTGATACTGCGTAGCATAGGGGGTTCTCCGTGTGCAGGGGCGAGCATGTCGTCCTGCTATGCCCCAGTATGCGCCCGCGCGGGCGGCCCGGTATGAAGCTGGTTCATACCGGCGGGGCGCGAGCGTGCTAGACTCATACCAGAGCGCACAGCCCGCTGGGCCACGGCGCCAAAAGGAAACTCCAACCATGTCTGTGATTCATAAATTTGGCCTCGTCCGGCTGCTGCTCCTGCTCGCATTGCCGCTGCTTATGCTGCTGCTCAACGCCTGTGCCGCAGTCAGCGGGGCGCCCGCGCCGATCACCACCACCCTCCTGACCGATACAAGCATCACCCTCTCGGCGGCGAGCGTGAAGGCCGGCGATGTGGTCTTCCGTATTACGAACACCTCGATGATGGAGCTGCACGAGCTGGTTGTGATCAAGACAGACCTGTCGGCCGACCAGCTTATCCCCGATGCCAGCGGGAGGCTCGACGAGAGCACGCTGACCTCGATGGGCGAAGAGGGCGATATCACGATGCACCAGAGCGTCGATCTCCCGCTTAAGCTCGCACCTGGCCGCTACCTGCTGATCTGCAACCTGCCGGGCCACTACCAGGCCGGCATGCACACCGTGTTTACGGTCACACCGTAGCGTGCCGTGTCTGTAGGCCGCGCTTCGGCGGGCCAATGATGAACACATAGCTCGGTATAAGGACAAGGAGTGCCAGTGCAAACCCATAGCTCACCACCCATCGCGACGCCGCAGATCCCCGAGCCCGCGCTCGCGCGGCTGCTCTTCGCCGACCCGCGCCTGGCGCCGATCTGGGCGATCATTCGCCTCTACCTCGGCTACGAGTGGCTCACAGCCGGCTGGGGCAAGCTCACCAACCCGGCCGGCGTCTGGGTAGGCGCCAGTGCGGGGGCCGCCGTCAGCGGGTTTATCCAGGGGGCGCTGGCCAAGACCAGCGGCGACCACCCGGATGTCAGCGGCTGGTACGCCGGCTTCTTGCAGCAGGTCGCGCTGCCGAACGCGGTGCTCTTCTCCTACCTGGTCACCTTCGGCGAGATCCTGGTTGGCATCGCGCTGATCCTCGGCCTGTTCACCGGCGTCGCGGCCTTCTTCGGCGGGTTTATGAACGCCAGCTACCTGTTTGCCGGCACCGTCTCGACCAACCCGCTGCTGCTGCTGCTGGCGCTAGCCATCGCTCTGGCCTGGCGGGTCGCCGGCTACTGGGGCCTCGACCGCTGGGCCCTGCCGCTGCTCGGCGTGCCCGGCTACCCCGGCGCGCTCTTCCGGCCGCGTACCGCGCCTGCGCCGACAAAGCCCTGACTGGCAGACACGCACCGCTATTCGGGCGATGCCTATCGTGTGCCTGCCGCCCAGAGCATGGCGCTCCAGGTGGCAGCCGACTCAGACAGGCGCGGAGAATACCGGTGGCGAGAGGACTTCGACCATGAGCAGTGTCAGCGGGGAGATGGGCGCGCCGCCACTCGCCGAGCCAGTCGGTGAACTGCTCGAGCGGAGCAGTATCGACCACGCGGGCCGGGACGGACGCGATGGCGTGATCGTGGTCGTGATCGCTGGCATCGGCGTGAGTGGACTG
>JAAXUL010000054.1 GCA_013336035.1 Chloroflexales bacterium | reverse complement strand
AGGAACGATTCGCAGGTCCGAATCGTCGTACAAAGAAGTTGAGGAACGATTCGCGGGTCCGAATCGTCGTACAAAGAAGTTGAGGAACGATTCGCGGGTCCGAATCGTCGTACAAAGAAGTTGAGGGACGATTCGCGGGTCCGAATCGTCGTACAAAGAAGTTGAGGAACGATTCGCAGGTCCGAATCGTCGTACAAAGAAGTTGAGGGACGATTCGCGGGCCCGAATCGTCGTACAAAGAGGTCGCCCTCGTGTGAGGCCCTTGCGATCGCCTTTCTCCCCCACCGCTCACCACTCCCTTTGCTCACCCGATACACCTCCGCGTTGTGTATAGGCCATTTCGCCTATCGCCGCTGGGCCAGATAACGCTCACATTCTGGCGTGGGGTGAGCGATCCTGGAGCTACTGAGACGGACGCAAGGGAGGAAGGAGAACGCTATGACTCACGCCAATCATGCCGCGGCCCCCGCGCACGCCGCGTTCAGCCTGAGCGGCCTGCACTGCACGGGCTGCGCCGATGCCGTGGAGCGGACGCTGAAGGCCAACCCGCACATCACGAGTGTCCACATCGACTGGCCCGCCAGCGTCGCCCACGTCGGCTACCACGCGGGGATGATCGCCGAGGAGGAGATCCGCGCGCTCATTGAGACGACGGGCTGCCCGTGCGAGGGCGAGGAGCACGTCGGGCACGGGGCCACGGCCCAGGCCCGGCTCGAGAACCTGCGCCACGGCGTCGACGTG
Source organism: Chloroflexales bacterium (assembly GCA_013336035.1). Classification (GTDB taxonomy): domain Bacteria; phylum Chloroflexota; class Chloroflexia; order Chloroflexales; family Chloroflexaceae; genus CAIWXH01. The sequence goes on along the minus strand of JAAXUL010000054.1, from coordinate 17,154 downwards.
CAGCCCATCACCATGGGCACACGCCACGACCGCATGCAGTACGAGCTGCCCGCCACCGGCGCCCACGCCCACCACGCGACGCATGCGGCGGCCGCGCGGTCGGGCCAACACACAGGCATGGAGCACTCGGCCCACGGCGGAGAGATGGACCACAGCCAGCACGCGGAGATGAACCACTCGGCCCACGGCAGCGGAGCGATGGACCACAGCGCCCACATGGGCCACGATATGTCCGACCCGTCGATGGCCGCGGCGATGGAGCGCGACATGCGCGCCAAGTTCTTCATCGCCCTCATCCTAACCATCCCCACCGTGCTCTACTCCCCGATGGGCCTGAATATCCTTGGGCTCAGCCTGCCTACCTTTGGCCTGAGCATGGACCTGATCATGCTCGCCCTGACCACGCCAGTCGTCTTCTACGCGGGCTGGATGTTCATCGCGGGAGCCTACCACTCGCTGCGGCGCCGCGCCTTGAATATGAGCGTGCTCGTCGCTACCGGCGTGCTTGCCGCCTACCTCGGCAGCCTGGCCCTGATGGCCCTCGGCCAGGAGACCTTCTTCGAGGCCGCGGCCATGCTGGTCACCTTTGTGCTCTTCGGCCACTGGATGGAGATGCGCTCGCGCCGCGGCACCTCCGACGCCCTGCGCGCGCTGTTCGACCTGGTTCCGCCCCAGGCCACGGTCATCCGCGACGGCCAGGAGGTGAGTATCCCCAGCGCAGAGGTGCGGGTCGACGACATTGTGGTGCTCCGGCCCGGCGACAAGGTGCCGGTCGACGGCGAGGTGAGCGAGGGCGAGACGAGCATCGATGAGGCCCTGGTGACGGGCGAGAGTGTTCCGGTCACCAAGCGGAAGGGCGACGCGGTGATCGCCGGGTCGATCAACCGCAGCGGGAGCCTGCGCTTCCGCGCCACCAGAGTCGGCGCGGACACGACCGTCGCGCAGATCGTCGAGCTGGTCCAGCGGGCGCAGAGCTCCAAGGCTCCCGGCCAGCGCCTCGCCGACCAGGCCGCCCAGTACCTTGTCATCCTCGCCGTGGGCGCCGGGCTGCTGACCTTCATCGTCTGGTACTTCGTCGCCGGCGCGCCCATCGCGCTGGCCCTGACCTTCGCCATCTCGGCGGTGGTGATCGCCTGCCCTGACGCCCTCGGCCTGGCCACGCCGACCGCCGTGGCGGTGGGCACTGGCGTGGCGGCCAGACACAACATCCTGATCAAGGACGCGGCGACCCTCGAGGGCATCTCGCGGACCAACGCGATTGTGCTGGACAAGACCGGCACGCTCACCGAGGGGAAGCCGACCCTGACCGACGTCGTAACCACCGACGGCGTCGCCAAAGACGAGCTGCTACGCCTCGTGGCCTCGGCCGAGCGCGGCTCGGAGCACCCCCTGGCCGAGGCGATCGTGAATGGGGCGCGCGAGCGTGGCCTCGCGTTGATTGAGGCGAGCGGGTTTGACTCGATCGCCGGCCACGGCATCCGGGCGTCGGCGGACGGACACACGTTGCTAATCGGCAACCTCAAGCTGATGCGCGACCAGGGCGTCCAGACAGAAAGGCTGGAGCCTCCCGCCACTGAGCTGGCCTCGGCCGGTAAGACGCCGATGTTCATCGCCGTAGACGGTCGGGCTGCCGGACTGATCGCAGTGGCGGATCGGATCAAGCCCACCGCCGCCGAGACGATCCGTCGGCTCAAGGAGCAGGGGATCGAGCCGGTGATGATCACGGGCGACAACCGGCGCACGGCCGAGGCGGTGGCGCGGGAGCTTGGGATCGAGCGCTTCTTCGCCGAGGTGCTGCCGGCCGACAAGGCCGGCCACGTCAAGGCCCTCCAGGGCGAGGGGAAGCGGGTGGCGATGGTCGGCGACGGCGTGAATGACGCCCCGGCCCTGGCCCAGGCCAACACCGGCATCGCCATTGGGGCAGGCACCGATGTCGCCATCGAGACCGCGGACGTGGTGCTGATGAAGAGCGACCCGCTGGACATCCTGAACGCGATCACGGTCTCGAAGGCGACCGTGCGCAAGATGAAGCAGAACCTCTTCTGGGCGGCGATCTACAACGTGCTGGCCATCCCCGTCGCGGCAGGCGTGCTCTATCCGGCCTTTGGGCTGGAGCTGCGCCCCGAATGGTCGGCCCTCCTGATGTCGGCCTCGTCGATCATCGTCGCGGTGAACGCCGTGCTGCTGCGCGGCGTCGAGCGCGAGCTGCGCGGGCCGTCCCCGGCGCAGCCCGCGACGAGCGGGCGCCACGTCCACGCCGCGTAGGCTCGGGTGAGGGTGTGCAGCGAGGGGCTGGGCGGCATCAGGCCGCTCGGCCCCTCACTACGTTCGGCCCCCTATGCCATCGCGGCCATCTGGCGGCAGCTGGTAGCACAGCGGCGGCAGGCCTCGGCACAGGCCAGCATCTGCTGTCGCCGCCCGCCATCTGCTCGCACTGCCCAGGCCTGGGCGTGTGGGGGGCGGTTCACGTGCAGAGCGGCGCAATCTTGACCAGATCTTGACCTGCATCGGCACGAGGTCTTGATCTTCGAGCGCTATGCTCCCCTCAGGCGAGCGGCACACGAGCTGCCGGCTTACCGGGGGAAGGGAAAGGGGTGCCAGCGATGAGGTCATACGATGAGCCAACCCGCTCGCACACGCCGCCACGGCGGCCTCCCCACGCCGGCCCTGGTCGCCGTGCCGCTGCTCCTGATCGCTCTCGCCGTCGGCTTCGCCATGACGCGCCCAAAGACGGCCGCGACGATACCGCCGCCCGCCCAGGCCGCCGTGCCGCACTTCATCGACACCAAGGCGCCCGGCGAGCCACGCACGCTGGTCATCGCCGGCATGCGCGAGACCCTGCCCGGCACCAGCAACGAGGCGGGCCAGCTGATGGCCAACCTGCGCGCCGGCCAGCTCCCCACGGGCGCCACCGCGGCGACGGTCCTCACCGACGCCAACTGCGCGCCAGACGGCGACGGCGTCTCGCACTGCCTCAACGATCTGCAGATTGGCAACGTGGTCGTGACGGTGCAGCACCACCACAAGATGGCCAGCGTGCCTTGCCTCTCGCCAGGTGAGACGGTCACCCTGATGTCCTACGCTGACTACCAGCGCCAGCTCTAAGCTCGCTTTGGCCAGCAGGCCGGCGCTGCGCACCACCCCCAGAAAGGAATAGGTACCGCCCTATGCCTCCACGTCTGCCCCCCTGCATCGCGCTCCTCAGCATCGCCTTGCTCCTCATCATCGCGGAGCCGGCGCGCGCGGAAGGCGGCCACGGCCCAACATCCGGAACGCTCGTTGACGGCTATACTGTCACCTTCACCGGCCCGGCGGGCGGTGCGCAGACAGGGAACACCACGGTCGTGGTGAGCCTGCATGACGCCCACGATCAGCCCCTCACGGGCGCCCGTGTCAGTGCCGCACTTCTTGCCTATCTGCCCCCAACGGGTGGCCACGGCCAGACCCACGGCGAGACAGCCCCGGTTGACACCCACGGCGAGGCGGCCCCTGCTACCACCCACCCCAGCGCATCCGCTGCCCACCAGGGCGGGATGGCTCATGCGGCGATGCCCGGGATGGCCGATATGCCCGGGATGACCGCCGCACCTATGGCTCACGGCGGCAGTGCCCACGAGGCAATGCCCGGGATGACCGCCGCACCTATGGCTCACGGCGACAGTGCCCACGAGGCGATGCCCGGGATGGCCGATATGCCCGGGATGGCAGACATGCCCGCCGCCGAGGCGGGGCGCGCCGCGGCCGCCGGGTCGAGCGGCGCCGCGGGCCACGACCACGGCGCCGCCAGCGCCAGCGAGGGCCAGGGGCTGGTCTCCGTCCCCGTCGTGCTCGAGGCTGGTGATGTGCCCGGCACCTACCGGGGCACGCTCAGCGCCGAGAATCCCGGCACCTATATCGTCGGACTGGTCTTCACCGCTGATGGGCACGAGCACGGGGCGACCTTCGAGCTCGCCGTCGCCCAGAGCCGCCCCCGCGGGCTCGTCCTCGGCGGCTTTGCTCTGCTCAACCTGCTCGTCATCGGCAGCGCGGCCATACTGCGCCGCCGGCCCCCCCACAAGACCACCAGCATGGCCCCGGCTGCCCGCCTCACGGGCGCGGCGCCCGCCACGCCAAGCAGCGAGGAGCAGCCCGCATGAGCACCGCCACCCCCCCACGCCGCAACCTCCTGAACCACCGCTTGATCGGCGGCATCATGCGCAGCCGCTGGTACCCCGGCCTCTTCCAGTGGGCCACCGCTGCCGTCTTCACCCTGATCGTCTGGCAGCTCATGCTCGGCCCCGACGCCGCCCACGACAACTTCGGCACCGCCCTGACCTGGGTGCTGTGGTGGCCGCTGATCCCGATCATCTTCGTCTTCCTCGGCCGCTTCTGGTGCGCGATCTGCCCCTTCGCCACGCTCAGCGACCTCGTCCAGAAGCTCGTCGGCCTCAACCGGCCCGTGCCGAAGTTCCTCAAGCACTACGGCATCTGGATTATCGACATCCTCTTTATCCTGATCACCTGGGCGGATCACGTCTTCGGGGTGGTCGAGTCGCCCTGGGGCTCCGGCATCCTGCTGCTGCTGCTGACGACCGGCGCGGTCGCCTCGGGCGCCCTCTTCCAGCGCCGCGCCTTCTGCCGCTACCTCTGCTTCCTGGGCGGCCTCTCGGGCAACTACGCCCGCACGGGGATGATCGCCCTGCGCGCCACCCCCGAGGTCTGCGCCACCTGCACGAGCAAGGCGGCCTGCTTCAACGGCAGCGCCAAGGCTGCCGGCTGCCCACTCTTCGAGTTCCCGCGCACGATGGAGAGCAACGCCAACTGCAACCTCTGCGCGAACTGCGTCAAGAGCTGCCCCAATGGCTCGATCCAGCTGAGCGTGCGCACGCCCACCTCCGAGCTGTGGGCGGTGCGCAAGCCGAAGGTCGAGGAGGCCTTCCTGGCGGTGGTGATCATGGGTATCGTGTTCGTTCAGAATGTGACCATGCTGGAGGTGTGGCAGGGGATGCTGAGCTGGCTGGAGGGCGCGGTGCGCACCGACAACTACGCCGTGACCTTCACGATCACCTTCCTGATCGCCATGGCCCTCCCGGTAGCGCTAATGGCGGGCACGGCCCTGGCGGCTGGAAAGCTGAACGGGGCGACGCTGGCGCGTAACTTCGCGCTATTCGGCTACGCGATCATCCCGCTGGACGTGGCCGGCCATGTGGCCCACAACCTGTTCCACCTCTTCGCCGAGGGCAAGGCCGTCTGGTTCACCGGGCTGGCGTTGGTCGGCCAGGTGGCGCCCGAGGGATCGACGGCGCTGTTGAGCGCCGGGGTCATCCAGGTGATGCAGTTCGTGCTCATCACCCTGGGCGTGCTGGGCTCGCTCTACGCGACCTACCGAATCGCGAAGGGTACCTTCGGCCTGAGCCAGAAGACCTGGCTCACCTTTGCGCCCTACGCCGTAGCGGTCGCGGTTCTCGGCGCGATCAACGCCGCGCTCTTCGTCCTGCCCATGGCCATGCGCATGTAGTCTGCGCGGCCGCCACATGTAGGCAGGGCAACGTACGTGGAGAGCGGGTCCGGCATGTGGCAACGAGCACACGCGCCGGGCCTGCTCTGTGCCCTCGCAAGACCGTGCAAGGGTATCTTACGCCGACGCCACGTAGTGCTGTGGGTGGGCGAGGAAGAGGTCGCGGCAAGCCGGCGAGCAGAAGCGGTAGAGCTCGCCAGCATGGTCGGCGCCGAGGGCGTCGGGGCCGACGCTCATACCGCAGACCGGGTCGCGCCCGCCGACGCCGGGGTAGGGGATGCGCACGGTCAGCGTGGTCCCCTGGCCCGGCGCGCTCACCATATCGATGGAGCCACCCGTCAGCTCGGCCCGCTCGCGCATCCCGCGCGCGCCCCAGTGCCCATCGGACGCGCCATGCTCGTCTGGTGGTGCAAACCCCACCCCATCGTCAGTGACCGTCACCACCAGGCCGTCAGCCTCATAGCGAAAGGCAACCTGAGCCTGGCTCGCCTGGGCGTGACGGCGGATATTGCTCCAGGCCTCCTGGATGATGCGGAAGAGGGCCAGCTCGCTCTGGGGCGCCAAGCGCCGCTCGTCGCCCTGCACCAGCAGCGCCACCTCGGGCGCCCCCTCGCCACCGCGCTGGAGCAGCAGCTCCACCGCCGGGAGCAGGCCCAGCTCTTCCAGGGCCGGCGGGCGCAGGTCGCCAATCACCGCCCGCAGCTCGCCGACCAGGGCCGTGATGCTGCCGCGCATCGTCCGGAGGCGCGCCACCGCCTGCTCGGGCTCACCACGCTCGAGGAGGCGCTGCACCCGATCCACGCTGTGGCCGAGGGCAACGAGCTGTTGGATGACCTCGTCGTGCAGCTCGCGGGCGAGGCGGCCGCGCTCGGCTTCCTGGGCGGTGCTCAAGGCCGCAATGTAGGCGTGCTGGTGCTGGAGGCCCTGCTTCGTGTGGGCGCCGAGCACGTCGATCGCCCGGCGTACATCCTCCACCGCTGGGAGGTCGCTCAGCGCCTGACCAAGATCGCCCAGCTCGCCACGGGCCAGCTGCTCGGCCCGCTGCTGAAGCGCGCGCAGCACGCCCTCGTCGATAGTCAGGTTGGCCATGCTTCCTCCCTATGGCGCCAGGGTGATCAGATTACGCTGGAGTCCGACCGTCACCGCCTCGGTGCGCGAGGCCACGCCCAGCTTGGCGTAGATGTTAGCGAGGTGGTTCTGCACGGTGCGGTCGCTGATCTGGAGTGTGACACCGATCTGCTTGTTGGTCTGCCCGCGCGCGGCCAGGCGCAGCACCTCCAGCTCACGCTCGGTCAGGGCGTCGCTGGGCGCAACTGGTTGCGTGAGTCGGGCACTAGCGCTTTGCGCCAGCTTCGCTAACAGGCGCGGGGCCACGGCGGGGTCGATGGCGGCCTGGCCCGCGGCGGTGGCGCGCACGGCCCGCACCAGCTCCTGGCTCTCGGCAGTCTTGAGGAGGTAGCCCGCCGCCCCCGCGTCGAGCAGCCCATAAATGTAGGGGTCGTCCTGGAAGGCGGTGAGCACGAGGACGCGCACGGCGGGGGCGGCAGCCCGGATCTGCCGGGTGGCCTCGACGCCCGAGAGCACGGGCATATTGATGTCCATCACCACGACGTCTGGCCGTTGGGCCAGGGCGAGCTCGACGGCCTCGCCGCCATCGCGGGCCTCGCCGACCACCTCGATGTCGGGCTCGTCGCCCAGCAGCTCGCGGATGCCCGCGCGGACGACCTTGTGGTCGTCGGCCACCACGACACGGATCTTCCCTCGCTCCATCCTTGGCACTCCTACGCACGTGACGTTGGCCAGAGGCACGCTACCCCAACACGCTTGGGGTTCATATAAAGAATGCCATCCCCAGGTGCGCGGCCGGCTGCGCCGGCTCCGGCAGGCCGCGGCGGCGGCCTTCGCACCCGCTAGCAGAGAGGTTCAGCCCCACGGCGAGCGGGGGTGAGGGAAGTAATTCCTCTATGAGCCCTTGGGTAGAGCCAGATGTATCATAGCGAGCTACACCCGCCCATGCGAGGGCAGGATCGCTCACATCTGGCTAGGCCATCTGGCCTAGCGCCGCGTCAGGCTTGTTGCTCGCGAAAGAGTCTGGCGTCACCACATCCCTGCCTACTTCACCTCGAACAGCACGGCGGCAGCTCGGCGGCGATCGCCGGCGCGAACTCCATCACGCGCCACCTCGGAGGCTCATCACGCCCAGGCCAGCCAGGCAGATCGCCGCGCCAGCGACGGTGGTCCAGTGCAGCCGCTCACCGAAGGCGAGGACGCCGACCACGGCGAGGGCGATCGTCGCCAGCACGTTGACCACCAGCGCGCCGGTGGTGAGTGTCCAGCCACTGCGGTACATCCACACGAACCCGACCTCGATCAGCACCACCGCAACGCCGAGGGCTACCACGGGCCAGCTGAGTTGCTCGCGCACGGCCGCGCGTGAGGGGAAGAGCGTGACCAGCAGCAGGCCGCAGACCGCCGCGCCGACGAGGTACGCGACGACTAGCACCAGCGCTGGGCTGGCGTCGGGTGCGACCTGCCGCTGCGCCAGGTGGTAGCCGATCGTGCCGACCACGGCGGTAAGCAGCGCGAGCAGGGCGGTCTGGTTCACGGCTGCGCCTCCAACGAACAGACGGGCCTCGCCGCCGTCAGCACGGCAGTGCGCCTCCGTCCACCCAGATGCTGCGCCACGAGCGCAGCCAGGTCGGCGAGCGCGGCGTCGAGCAGGGCCGCCGCCTCGGCCCCCAGCGTGTTATCCAGCCCGTGGGCCGTCGCCACCCCGATCCGCGCCTCGGGGAACAGCGCCCAGAACGTCTCGCTCACCAGCAGTTGCATCGTATCACTCCGCTGAACATCTCCAAGGGCGAGTGTAGCGTATACTGGCCGTGGATTGGTAGTGCCAAGGTGAGCAACACGCTATGACCAATCGCGACGGGCCAGGGTCGGCGAGCTTCGACCTGGCGAACCTGACGGTCGACGCAGCCAACCCCACGCCCCGCTACCGGCAGATCGTCGCCCAGCTTCGGGCGGCGATCGACGGTGGGACACTCGCGCCAGAGACACGCCTGCCGCCGACGCGCGCCCTCGCCACCAGCCTCGGCGTCTCGCGCATCACCGCGGTTGCGGCCTACGAGCAGCTGATCGCCGAGGGCTATCTGGTCGGGCGTGTTGGCACCGGCACCCGTGTGGCCGACGCACCGCCACATCCACCAGCCCGGCCGATGGCGCCGCCAGATAGCGCGGAGCCAGCCCCGCCGCTTGCTCCCTTCGGCGCCGCGCTGGCCGCCACGCCGCTCGCCCTCCCGTTCGAGCACGGCCCGCCGCGCCTGTTCCGACCGAACGTCCCCGACCTGCGGCTGTTTCCCGCCCGCCTGTGGGTACGGCTCCTCGCCCGCCAGCTCCGGGACGGCGACCTCGGGCTGCTCGGCTACGGCGACCCCGCCGGACTCCCCGCACTCCGCGCGACCGTCGCCCAGTACCTGGCGACCTTCCGCGGCGTGCAGTGCACGCCGGAGCAGGTGCTGATCACGGGCGGCTCACAGGGAGCGATCGCGCTGCTGGCCCGGACCCTCCTGGCGCCTGGCGATACGGTCTGGATGGAGCATCCCGGCTATCCGGATACGGCGGCGCTGCTGCGGGCGAGCGAGATGCAGCTCGCCGCCGTGCCCGTGGACGACGATGGGCTGCGGGTGGATGTCGGCGAAGCCCTGGCCCCGCACGCACGGCTGGCCTACGTGACGCCGGGCCACCAGATGCCGACCGGCGCGTCCCTGAGCCAGGAGCGCGGGCTGGCGCTGCTCGGGTGGGCGGCGCGGGCCGGGGCGTGGGTGCTAGAGGACGACTACGACGGCGAGTACCGCTACGACGGCCCGCCGCACCCGGCGCTCCAGCGGTTCGACCAAGCCGGGCGGGTGCTGTACCTGGGGACGTTCAGCAAGACGCTCGCGCCGGCGCTGCGGCTCGGCTACCTGGTCGTGCCGCCGCCGTTGGTCGAACCGCTCACCCGCGCGCAGACGCTGCTGGTGCGGCAGCTGCCGACGCTGGAGCAGGCCGCGCTGGCCGCCTTCATCGCCGAGGGGCACCTGGCCCGTCACATCCGGCGTACCCGCGAGCAGTACGCACAGCGGCGCGGCGCGCTGGTCGCGGCGATCCGCGCGGCCTTCGGCGAGCGGGTCATAATTGGGGGGAGCGCGGGGGGGCTGCACCTCGTCGTCTGGCTCGCGACGCGGACGCGGCTGGAGCGTATCGTTGCGGCGGCGCGGCACGCAGGCATCGAGCTGCGGACGACGGCCGAGTACGCGACAGAAGGAGCGGTGCGGCCCGGCCTCCTGCTCGGCTTTGCGCTCGCGGAGCCGGACGAGTTGCGGGGAGGGGTGGAACGGTTGCGGGCCGCGATCGACCACCTGCTGTAACGCACCGTGCGGAGGAAGGCTCCCGTCTGCTCGCGGTCGGCCTCGGCGGCGCCAAGCAGCCGGGCGGCGCCAAGCAGCTGGTCGAGCTATGGATCGAGGCCGGCGCCCAGCGCTCCGACGATCGTTACCGCCGTCTCGTTCCGGTCGTGCCGATCGTGCGCGAGCTGGAGGCCCAGGCGCGCCAGCTGCATGGCGCGTTCAGCGTGGCCCGCGTGTTGGGCCAGGTAGGCCAGGTTCGTATAGGTATAGGTGATCCGGCGTGTCTCCCCGTCTCGATCATTCGTCGCCGCGCCGCCGCACGCAAGAGCTGACCCGCGTTGTGTATCGCCCCGAGCTGAAGACGATGCTGGGCGCCGTTCATCACGGCCTCCTGCCCGCGTGGTGCGGGCGCGCCGGAGCCCCTATCGGAGGACGACCTCCCGCGGCCAGGGCTGCTTCTTGGATGTGCCCCAGAGGGTGCTCACATAGTCGATCGAGAACAGATCCTGCACCACATGCAGCCAGTACGCGCCCGGATCCGTCAGGCGCACCGCCTGGCCCTCCTCCTGGACAAGCCCGAGGGCGCACAGCGGGCGCAGATACGCCCCGTACACGGCGTCGAACGCCTCGTGAAAGCGCTGTTCGAAATCGGCCTTGCTGAAGCGCGTCTCATACATGCGCCAGTACAGCCAGCCCGCCATCTGCATCCGCCGGGTGAGCGGCAGCGACAGGGCGATCGGCAGTCGCCCGGCCTCCAGCGCGCGGATGTATTCGGCGACGTTGAAGGTGTTCAGGTAGAAGATGTCGTGCAGGTACGAGCTGCCGCTGGCGCCCAGGCCCAGGTACACCGGCACGGTGACCGAGCAGTACTTGGGCACCCCGGCGCGGGTGAAAGCCCAGACTGAGGTCCGCTCGTACCCCGCCGCGTGGCAGGCCTCCTCGATGATGCGCAGCAGGCGCCGGCGCTCGATCAGGCTCGCCTGGTGATAGCCGTGCTTCGCCGAGAGCTCGGGCCACTTCGTGTAGGGGAAGGTGAAGAGCGGGTAGGTCGCCAGCTGATCGACGCCGAGGGCGATCAGCTTCCGGCACTCCTCGGCCAGCTCGTCCGCGCTTTGGCCGGGCAGGGCGAAGATCAGGTCGGTGTTCACCGAGGTAAAGCCCATACCCACCGCGCGCTCAATCGCGGCGCGTGCCATCGCGGCGGTGTAGGGCCGGCCGAGCGTGCGCAGGTGGCGGTCCTGCAGGGCCTCGATGCCGATGCTCAGGTGCTCGACGCCCAGGGCGCGAATGGCGCGCAGATTCTCAGCGCTGAGGTCGTTGGGGTGGCTCTCCAGGTGGATCGGGCATTGCATCTTGAAGCTGCGGTAGACGTGCTCTAGGATGGGGCCGAGGCCAGCGTGCAGCATAGAGGTCGGCGTCCCGCCGCCGATGTAGAACGAGGTGATTGGGCGGTCGCCGACGGCCGCGGCGTACTGATCAACCTCGCGTTTGACGGCCGCCGTGTACCGCTCGGCGACCCGGGCGCGAAAGAGCTCTTTGTTGTACGGGCAGTAGGGGCAGATCTGGGCGCAGAAGGGGATGTGGAGATAGAGCCCGAGGCTCTCGAGGTCGGCGAAATGGGGCGCGACCGGAAGATCCCCGGCGCGCAGGCGGACCTGCGGCTCGTCGAAGAGCAGCCGTGACATGGTCGTGCGGAGCCAGGATTGCGCTGACATCGTACACCTCCCGACGCAGAGCGCCGCAAGCGTCTGAGGGCAGGCCAGGCATCGCCGGCGCCAGACGGGCGGCCCCAGCAGAGGCAGCCCGCCTGGCGCCGGCATCTGGCTCAGGGCTGCACCGCCGGCCCGGCCGGCCCGCCGCGGTGGAACAAGCCCGGCAGTCGTGTGAGCCCCAGCCCGGCGAAGGCGCCGACGACCCCGAGGATACTGCCAAGGCCCAGGAAGGTCCCGGCCGCCAGCGGCTCCGCGCCTGTCAGCGCGCCCCAGCCGGTCGGGATGCCCGCCACGCGTCGCCCGGGATCCGCCATGTACCAGCCGGTCTGCCACGCCAGCCACAGATCGCCCACGACTACGACAATGCGTTGCGCTTGTTCATCGCGCCCTCCTCGTTGAAGGCGCCCCAACAGGCCCGAGGCAAGTCTCTGGCTGCGCCTACGCACCCAGGGGCAGTCGCTGCATCCATGCATGGTAGCACGCGTACATGTTGGCGTGCATATTACTATCGTCACGGCAGGTGAAGATCTGAACCGACTACGACGGCTGGCCGGGGGCGCGCTATGGACGAGCCCGCCGAGCGCAGAGGCTGGGGCAGCTGAACGAGCAGCTGCAGCCCGACTGGCTCCCCGGGCCGCGGGCGCTTCGGGAGTATGTGCTGCTCGACCGGCTCGGCTGGGGGCTGATCTTCGGGCTGGCCGGCGGGCTAATCATCGGGCTGGCTGCCGGGCTCGAGAGTGGGAGCATGGCGAGCGGCATGGCCCCCAACCAGGGCATCATGCGCTCGGCGCGTCACGCGCTGCTGATCGGGATGGGCGCCGGGTTGATCACCGGGGGGACCGTCGGGGTGGGCGCTGTGGTAATAAATGGCTTGTTCATCGGCCTGCTCGACGCGCTGTTCTACAGTCTGGCGGCCTGGCTGGTCGTTGGCCTCGCCTTCGGCGGGTACGCCTGCCTGTCGCACCTTGCGCTGCGCCTGGTGCTCTGGCGGCGCGACGCGCTGCCGCTGAACCTGGTGGCCTTCCTCGACGCGTGTGTCGGCAGGGTGCTGCTCCGCCGGGTCGGCAGTGGCTACATCTTCGTCCATCGGCTCCTGCTAGAGTACTTTGCCGCACTCCCGGACGAAGCCGACGCGCCGGAGCTCGGACCGTCGGCTGGTTAATCGGTGTAGCGCCAATGCCATGGCGGCAAGCCAGCCAGGTCGCTCACAGCTGCGCCTCCTGCTCGCTCAGCAGTCCGCTGGTAGGCAGCGCATGAGCCCAGACCGTCAGGCCTGTCAGGCGGCTGTCGCCGTAGCTGGTCAGGATCGCCGTGTCCACCGCATCACGGCCCCGGGCAATCACCACGCGGCCACTGCGGGGCCGGTTGTGGCGAGCATCGAAGGTCTGCCACGCCCTGCCCAGGTAGGCCTCGAACCAGGCGTGAAAGTCCATGGGGTCGGGGTTCGCCGGCCCATTGATGTCGATGTCGGGGAGATAGCCATAGACATAGCGCGCGGGGATGTTCAAGGCCCGACAAAACATCACGGCGATATGGGCAAAGTCGCGGCAGACGCCCTGGCGGCGCTGGTAGGCTTCATAGCCCGAGGTCGTCCCAGTGCTGCTCCCGACAGCATAGACGATGTTGCGGTGGACCCAGTCGCAGATCGCTTGCACGCGCACCCAGCCGTCCGGCACCTCCCCAAAGATCCGCCAGGCGTCGTCGCGCGCGAGGTCGGAAGGGCAGTAGCGGCTGGGCAGGGTGTACATCAGCACCGAATCAGGAAGCTGATCGACCGGCGTGCCGGGCAGATCGGGGTAGACCGGATCTAGGCGCGGCCACACCTCCGCAACGGCGTCGTAGTGGACGCGCAGCATACCCGTGGGCGCGGTCCAACGCCAGACAATGTTGCCAAAGCTATCGAAATAGGAGCGAAGCGGCAGCTGGGGGGTGAGGGTCAGGCATGGGGTAAGGATACGCTGCCCATCGCGCGAGGGAGGCTCAGTAATTGCCGCCGTCGGCGTCGGCGATCCTGACTCGAGCACAAGTTCGAAGCCAATCTGAATCTGCATAGCCTGGCCCTCGCGATCAAGACAAAAAAGCTGAGCGCGCCGTCTCGGCACGATCAGCAGCATTGCGTAGCTTAGGATAACTCTGGATCTAGTATACCGTACGTGCACTGCCTCTGCCGACGATGAACCAGAATAGCTGAGTGGTGGCCGGGATCAGGATGGCGCCAGGCCCTGACAGCGCGGGGCGACGAGGCGTACGTCGCCGACCGGCTCACGGGCTGCGCCCCGCTCAGTGCCACTGCTCACGACGATGGCAGCAACGCACAGAGATGGCACCAGGGGGGCGTCGCCGTGAAAGAGCTCTTCCGCACGTTCGCCCACGCTGATCGGGTGCGGCGGAAAGCAGGCTCTGACAATCACAGCAGCTCGGCGATGAGCGCCGACGCCTTCGCCGCGCCGCCAGGCTCATACTGGCGGTAACCGCTGGTGGTGGCGCCAAGCATGTCATTCGACGCTGTCGCCAGCGCCTCCACGCTCGTCGCGGCGTACGCCATCCGCCGCCCGGCCCGATAGCGCTCCAGGCGGTGCGCCACGTGATAGACCTGCTCGCAGTGGTTTTCGAGCGGGAAGTAGAGGAATGGGCGCCGGTTAACCGCCAGCTCCATCGTGGTGCTCAGCCCGCCCTGGACGATGCCGAGGTCGGCGCAGGCCAGGTGCTCATAGAGGTTGTGGACGTAGGGCCGGACCTCCAGGCTCGCGTGCCGCGGCAGCGTCGCCGGATCGATGCGGGGCCCGGCCACCACCACGAGCTGCGCGTCGGGCCGCTCACGATGGATCAGCGGCCAGGCGTCGATCGTCTTGCGCAGCAGGTGGCAGCCGGCGCGGGTGCCCCCCACGGCGGCGATGACCAGTGGCCGATCGGGGGCGTAGCCGAGGCGTGAGCGCAGCGCCGGGGTATCGGCGTAGTCGGCGGGCTCGAAGGGCACGATGTAGCCCACGGCCTGAAAGTGCTCGCGCGCCCACTCTGGGATCGGCGGCAGGCCGGGACCGAAGCGCTCAGGCACCAGGTCATCGTAATCGCCGATATAGATCGCCCTGTCGCGCACGCGGCGGTAGCGAGCGACCTGCTCGATCATCTCGGCGTTGTAGTCGGCGCACAGCAACGCCTCGCGCGAGCCGGGCGTACGGTCGATCGGCAGCCAGCCGAGGAAGTCGGTCAAAAACACAAACGGCGCCGTCTTCAGCTCCGGGTTCTCGTGCAGGTAGTAGTCCACCTCCCACGCCTCGTCGCCGATCCACACATCGTAGGGCGTTTCGCGCACAACGTCGAGGAAGACCATGAAGTTGGCCAGCAGAATCTCATCCATCTCGCGCCAGGCGTAGAAACAGTGGAGCTCGTGCTCGCCGGCGGACTGCTCCCAGTGCTCCGACTCGCTTGCCAGGAAGCGACTCGACGGGTGAATTGTCTCGCCGTTCGCCTCGAGCGCCTGGGTAACGGGATACTGGGCCAGCCAGTCGATCCGCAGGTCGGGGGAGAGGCGGCGCAGCTCGCGGGCGATCGCGAGGTCGCGCTGGACGTGGCCAAGGCCGATCGGGCTGGAGATGAAGAGGGCGCGGCGCGCCCGGCCCGCCATCGCGCGGCGCCACGTGCGCTGCGTCGGCTTCGGAGCGCCGATAAAGCTCGCGATCTCGCTGTTGACCTTGACGGCATCCCGGGCGTGGGGCGCGTGGCCACAGCCCTCAAGGGCGACGAACTGCCAGTCGGGCCGGGCAGCGGCCAGCTCCCGGCTGGAGGCGATGTTCACGACGCGGTCGTCGTCCCCATGCATAATCAGCACCGGGCAGCGCACGCGCTCCAACAGCTCGCTTGGCGCCATACGGGGCAGGAGCGCGGGATTCTCGACGGTTTGCGCCAGAATAGCGGGCGTCGTCTCCAGACCCCAGGCGATGCACTCGTCGATCGGCCTGGTCGAATGCGCCTCGGGGAAAACCTGGCCAAAGAAGAATGCGAGCCAGTCGCGGTACGCCTCGCGCCAGTAGTGGAAGCTGCGTTTCTGCCAGCCCTCGTACGACGCGCGTCGCTCTCGGAAGCCAGGGTCAGGGACGGGCGCCCAGCTCGGGCTGGCCATGTTGCCGATGAGCGCAAGCCTTGTCACGCGCTCCGGGTAGCGAGCCGCCATCAAGAGGCCGTAGACGCAGCCGCGCGAGAAGCCGACGACATCGGCGCGGGCGACGCCGAGGTGATCGAGCAGGCCGACGCCCTGCTCCGCGATGCGGTCGTACTCGAAGGCTCGCGGGTCGGTTGTTCGCTCGCCTCCCCCGTTGCCCGGCGAGTCGTAGGCGATGACGTGGAAAGAGCGGGCGAGGTAGGGCACCTGCATCTTCCAGGTGCGGCTGTGGATGATCTGCCAGCAGGGCAGCAGCAGCACCGCCGGCTGCTGCGGATCGCCGAACGTCTCATAGGCGATCGTGAAGTCGTGAAGCCGCACTGTACCGGCACGGATCGGCTCGATCGCACGCATATCGGCACCTCGCATAGAGTTGTGAGGGGCGGGGCTTCAGAGGAGGGCTCTTGCCGCTCCCCCGAGGCCCCGCCCCTCGCCGTCGCTGTCTGAGCGACAAGCGTACGATCCATCTCTCAACAGAGTATCAAAACCGCCGAGGACCTGGCGCCCGGCTGCCGACCTCGGATGACTGCTCGAGCGAAGCGACCAGCTCGGCCAGCGCGCGGGCGGCGTCGCGCTCCGGCAGCTCGGCGAGCGTGTCCGTGGCCGGGCGGCCTGGCAGCGCCGTCAGCAGCCGGGCAGCCCGCTCGCGCGCCCGGCGGCTCGATGAGGGGTGGCGCAGACTCAGCTCCAGCATCGGGCCCGCCTTGCCCGTGGCCCCGTCGCAGGCCAGGTGCGCGGCCAGCTCCACGAGCGCGTCCAGCGCGGCGGGTAGCGCGCGCACCTCCATGGCCGAGCGCAGCGCCTCACGGAAATAGGCGTACGATGCTTGCAGGCTCCCCTGTGCGCCGACCACCACGCCGATCTGTGTAAGAGTCGTTGCGATACCCCAGCGATCGCCGATCGCGCGGCGCACCTCCAGACTCTCGTGGAACAGGCGCTCGGCCCCGGGGTAGTCGCCAAGCTGCTGCGTGAAGACGCCCAGGTTGTTCAGCGCGAACGACGCGCCGCGCTGATCGCCGATCTGCCGAAACATGGCGAGGCTCTCCTGCGCGCACTGGTGCGCGGCGGCGGTATCGCCGCGCAGAACGGTCGCCATCGCCAGGTCGTTCAGTGAGTAGGCCGTGATCCAGCGGTCGGCCGCGGAGCGGCCAAGGGCGATGCTCTCCTGAAGGATGGCGGCCTCTTCCTGGTACTGCCCGAGCAGGTGGAGCGTAGCAGCCAGCATGTTCAGGGCGAGGGCGAGATCGGCCGCGGCATCGGGGCGCCGCAGTATCGCGATACTGTGCGTCAGCATCGCATATGCGCTCTCGTAGCGCCCCAGGCGCATTTCGAACGCCCCGCCCGCGCAGAGCAGCCGGCCAAGCACAAGCTCGTGGGCGGGCTTCAGGGCGGCAGTCTCAC
>JAAXUL010000515.1 GCA_013336035.1 Chloroflexales bacterium | reverse complement strand
CAGAAACCAGACTGTCAGGACGACCACGAGGGCCACCGAGATCAGCTTATACTGCGGTGAGAAGCGGATCGGTTTCTGCTCCGTGGCCATAGTAAGACTCCTCCCAGACGGGCCTGACGGCCGGCAAACAACAAAGCGACCGGCGCCGGCACCGCTGCCGGGCCATGTCGCCACATTATACCGCGCCAGGGTGACCCTGGGGGGCTACTCTTCTCCGGGGCGGCTGCGCCTCAGGGGGATGTCGGCCTGGAGCTTATCGTTGGCCTCGCCGCGCAGGATAGCCACCTCGATCTGCTCTGGGTCGACCGAGGGTAGATAGCGCGAGAGCACCGCGGCGATATCGATCTTCATCTGCTCTTTCATCTCAGGGGTCAGCTTATAGCGGTCGTCGACGAGCACGGCTGCCAGGCGCTCTTTCGCGACGACGCCGCTGCGCTCACGCCGCCCAAAAATGCTGTCAAGAAAGCCCACGGCAGGGTCCTTTCGCTTCCAATCCGTCCGAGCAAGCTCGTGTGCAGGCATGTATGGGCCGGCACGCCCGGGGGCTGCGGTTTGTGGCTACGGGCGGCGGCGCCCGAACATGCCCATGAGGCGCTCGAGGACCCCCGGCTGATCCTGGAGCGCCTGGAAAGGCACCTCGTCGCCGCCGAGCCGCCGGGCAATATTGAGGAAGGCCTTCCCGGCCGCGGAGCCCTGGTCGTAGACGGCGGCCTCGCCGCGGTTGGTCGAGGTGACGATCGTCTCATCATCGGGCACGATCCCGACCAGGGTGATCATCAGCAGCTCGAGCACATCATCGACTGAGAGCATCTCGCCGCGGCTGACCAGGCGCTGCTTGATCCGGTTGACGATCAGGCTGGGCGGGCCCTTCTCGGCGGCCTCGACCAGGCCGACGATGCGGTCGGCGTCGCGCACGGCCGAGACCTCGGGGGTCGTGACGATGATCACCTCATCGGCGCCGGCGATCGCGTTGCGGAAGCCGCCCTCGATACCGGCGGGGCTATCGATCAGCACGAAGTCGAACTCGCCGCGCAGCTGGTTGGTCAGGTCGATCATCTGCTCGGGGCTGACGGCGTCTTTGTCGCGGGTCTGCGCGGCGGGCAAGAGACAAAGCTCGGGCAGGCGCTTATCCTTGATCAGGGCCTGGCGCATACGGGCCCGGCCCTCGACGACATCGACCAGATCGTAGACGATCCGGTTCTCGAGGCCCATCACCACATCGAGGTTCCGCAGGCCGATATCGGCGTCGATGACCGCGACCCGGCTCCCGCGCATTGCAAGGGCTGTGCCTAGATTCGCGGTGGTGGTTGTCTTGCCCACACCGCCCTTGCCGGATGTGATGGTGATCACGCGCGCCATATGCTCTCCGTATGGGGTCTAAGGCCGGGCGCTCTGCCGGCGCCTTGCGCCCCACGCCTACCGTCTACCGCTTATACGACTCCCAGGGCTCGACCACGATCTGCCCGGCCTCGATGCGGGCTACCTCGGGGGCGCGGGGGCCGCCCTTGGGCGCCGTGGCGATCTGGTCGGCGATGCGCAGCTGGGTCGGGCGAAGCTCAACTGCGCAGACGAGGGCCTCGCTATTGCCGAGGGCCCCGGCGTGGACGAAGCCGCGCAGCCGGCCCCACACAACCACGCTGCCGCCGGCGATCAGCTCGCCGCCCGGGTTCACATCGCCGATCAGGGTGATGTGGCCGCTGTGGCGCACCACCTGGCCCGAGCGCACCGTGCGGGTGAGTAGCAGGGCCTCGCTATCGAGGGCGGCGGGGGCGACGCCGGGGGGCGGATCGGGGTAGCGCGGCAGGGGGCGCGCCGTGATCCCTGCGGCGCGCGCCGCGTTGCGGCTCTCGCGGGCGCTGGCGCTCAGCGCGTCGGCGACCACGCCATGCTGCTGCATCAGGCCAAGCAGCTCGGCCAGCTGGGCCTCGCTGACCGTCCGGTCGCCAAGGTCGAGGGTCAGCCGTGCGCCATGGAAGAAGGCCTGGTTCTGGGCCAGCTGCCGCTCGAGCTGCTCCACTAGCGACCCCCACTCGGCAGTGTCGTCGAACCGCATCTTCAGGCCTTCGCGCCCGCCCTTGATGCTGATCAGGTCGCTCATGACCCTGTTGCCTGATTTGAACGGAAGAAAGTTGCTGAATTATAGCACAGGCACGCGCGCGGCGCCCCCTCTGAGCTCACGGCGTCTGCCCTGTGGTCGGCGCCGCCGGCGCGGGGTCCGCCGGCATCGCCGGGCAGAGGCCCGGCGCGTCCGCCGGGGGCGCCACCTTGAAGTAGGCCTGCATGATCTGCGTCACCGCCGGCACCGCCATGGTCGAAGAGCCGTCGCCCAGGTCGCCGACGCCCTCGAGCAGCACCGCCACTACCACCTCGGGGTGGTCGTAGGGCGCGAAGCCCACAAACCAGGCGTGGCTCTGGCGCACCATGCGCTTGTCGGGGCGCTCGATCAGCGGCCCGAACTCGGCCGTGCCCGTCTTGCCGGCGATCTGTAGGCCCGAGCACTCGGGGCGGGCCGCCAGGTTCAGGCCGTTCACCACCGACTCGTGCATGCCCTGGCGCACCAGCGCGAGGTAGGCAGGGTCAACCGGGGCCCGGCTCAGCACCTCGGGCGCGAGCTCGCGCATCGTCAGGCCGTTGCCGTCGGTGATCCGCGCTACGACGCGGGGCCGGTAGACGGTGCCGTCGGTCGCCACGCCCCCGGCCGCCACGGCCAGCTGTAGCGGCGTCACCAGCATGTCACCCTGGCCGATCGCTGTGTTGTA
The DNA here is from genome assembly GCA_013336035.1 of Chloroflexales bacterium. GTDB lineage: Bacteria > Chloroflexota > Chloroflexia > Chloroflexales > Chloroflexaceae > CAIWXH01. The sequence continues at coordinate 3,327 of JAAXUL010000515.1, read as the reverse complement.
GGTGTCGCCCGTCGTCCAGACCTCGCGCTTCGCCTGGGCCTTCCAGGTCTTCGTCGGCACCAGGCCCGGGGCCTCGCCCGCGACATCGATACCGGTCGGGCGCCCGAGGTGGAACCACTCGAGCCCCTCGACCAGGCCGTCGATCTGCAGGCCGGCCACGCGCAGGGCCTTTGCGTCGAGGTTGGTCGCCTGGTCGTTGCCGCCCGCCACCGAGGCGAAGAAGACGTTCGACGAGAGCCGCAGGGCGTCGACCACGGTCAGCTCGCCGTTGTCGCGGTTACGCACCGAGTTGGGCAGCTCGAACGGGGCGCCGTTGCGCTCGATCAGCTTGAGCACGCCCGGGTCGCGCAGCTTCGTGTCGGGCGTGATCACACCCTTCTGGAGCGCCACCGTGCCCACGAACTGCTTCAGGGTCGAGCCAGGCGGATACTGCCCCGCGATCGCCCGGTTGGTCAGCGGCGCCTGCCGCAGCAGCTCGGCCAGATCCTCTGGCTTTTCACGCGTCAGCAGGGCCGAAAGATCGCCCTGGCGGGTCGGGTCCACCCAGACATTGTTATCGTAGGACGGCAGCGAGGCGACCGCCAGGACCCGGCCGTCTCGCGGGTCAATAGCGACGGCGGCCCCGGCGACGATCGGGGCGTACTTGCGCTTGTACTCATCGCGAGAGGTCTCGCGGCGGCGCTCGCCCTCGGCGATCCAGCGGCGCAGGATCTTCTCGACCTCGGCCTGGAAGCCGGCATCGATCGTCAGCACCAGGTTCTTGCCGTTCTCGACCGGGCGCACCTCCTGGGCGGCGCTCACCGGGCGCTGCAGGGCGTCGACCAGCAGGGTCTCGATGCCCATCCGCCCGCGCAGATCGGCCTCGTAGGACGCCTCGAGGCCGTCTTTGCCGATGCGGTCGCTCACATTGTAGGGGGGGAAGCCCAGGCTGGGCGGGTCGATCTTCTTGGGGATGAGGCCGCAGCTCCCGACGTGGCCCACGACGTCGACCAGGGCGGTCAGCCACGAGCTGGCCGGGTTCTCGGCCACCAGCTCGCACTCGCCGATGCGGCCAATATAGCCGAGCGTGTGCGAGAGCGAGGGCACGGCGGCGCTCTGGGGGTAGTGGCGCCTGTAGCTCTCGACCACCTGCACGCCGGGCAGATAGTTAGCATTTTCGCTGATCGCGAGGGCCAGGTCGGGGCTGACCCCCTCGGTTATCACCACCGTCTGGTAGCCGCGCACGCTCTCGCTGATGATCAGCTCCTCGATCGGGCTACTGAAGGTCAGCACATCGCTGAAGGTGCGGCTCAGGGTGAAGGCCTCGAGGGACGCGGCCGGCGCTACGCTCACGGTGAGGGGCGTGCTGGCGCCGATCGGTGGCACGGGCGCAAGCCGGCCCAGGGCCTCACGCAGGCCCGGGCGGCCCTCGAGCGCGCTTGTCGGCGAGAGGGCCAGGGTCGCGCTGATGCCGGCGACCTGGCCGATGCGCGCCAGCACCTCGGCGCGGTGCGCGGGGTCGCCGGCGGCGTCGGGCAGGCGGCCGGGCACCACGGCCAGGTTGTAGATCGGCACGCTCTCGGCGAGCAGGGTCGTACCATCAACTGCGAAGATCTCGCCTCGGCGCGGCGCCACCGTAATATTGCGGCGTGTGGCGTCGTCGATACTAGTCCCGAAGCGCTTGCTATCGCTCTCTACGAGCTGAAGCTGGTAGAGCCTGCCCACTAGCACCGCCACTACCACTAGCAGCAGCGCCCGCAGCACAATCAGTCGCGGCATAGCACCCTCAGGTCTCACAGCTCACAGCTGATTTCGCAACAGCCATCTTAGCAGAAAAAACGCCGGCAGCGCCGGGATCAGCGCGAGCAGCACCGAGGGCACGATCACCACCTGGGCGTAGCTGCGCCACTCGATCGGCCCGGGCTGCGTGAGCAGGGCCAGGGTGGCCTCGTAGAGCAGGGCGCCCACCAGTACGGATAGCAGGGGGACGATGGGGCGCTCGACCCGCAGGCGGCGGGCGGCGGTTGCGACGACCAGGGCGGCCAGGAGCAGGGCCAGGGCGTGGGCCCCGAGGTGGGTGCCCGTCGCGATATCGAGGGCCAGGCCGCCGTAGAGGGCCCAGCGCAGCGCCCGGCTGAGCCCGATATCGGGGAAGGCGGCCCCGATGCCCAGCACCGTCCTACAGATCACCAGCACGAGCACCAGGGGCGCCGTAAAGCCCAGCGGCGTGGTCAGTAGCGTCACCTGGACAATCGCCAGGGCCGCGAGGGTGAGGATGCGCGCCGCCTCGTGGGCGAGGCTCTCCTCTAGGCGTCTTGGCTGAGTATCACCCACACGTATCGCACCTGGTCAGGGTCTACGAAGGGACGCAGATCGGCGTGCTGGTACTGCTCGGTGACACCGACCTGCTCGACGCTGCCGATTGGGATGTCGGCGGGGACGGCGGCCAGGTCGAAGGGCAGGCCGAGGGCCGCGGTGAGGCCGGCGGTCACCACGGGGTCGCCGGGGGCGACCGGCATCGCGCGCTCAATCTGGTCGAGGCGCAGGCGCGAGCCCTTCTGCCACTGGCCCTGCGCCAGGCCCACGGCGGCCTTGCCGGCGTGGATGATCCGGCCGCTCACCTGGCTACCGATATCGGTGATCAGCAGCACCTCGGCGCTGCCCGGGCCGGCCGACTCGATGATGCCGACCAGGGCCGCGGGGCCGCCCGGCATCTGGCCGATCACAGCCATGCCCGGGCGCAGCCCATCATCTGTGCCGCGGGCGAGCAGGATCACGCGCCGGCCGGCGTCGGGCGAGCGGACCGTCACCTCGGCGCCGAGCAGCCGCCAGGGGCGCTCGCCCTGGATCGCGAGCTGCTGCCGCAGGAAGATATTCTCGGCCTGGGCCTGCTTAAGGCGTATCAGCTCTTCGCTGAGCTGGCTGTTCGTGCGCTCGAGCTCGTCGATGCGGGCCTGGAGGGCCCCATCGCCGCGGGGGGCGGATATAAGGTCGCTCGCCCCATCGTGCAGGGCCGTGAGCTGCCCGGTGACCGGCGCGACGGCCTGCTGGAGCGCGTGGCGCACGGGGGTCAGGGTGCCCTGGCGGTCGAAGATCACCAGCAGCCCGGCCAGCATACAGAGGGCCAGGGCCAGCAGGAATGGCCGCCCGCTCGCCGGAGAGTTCGAGCGCTCGCGCCGTAGCTTGATCGGGCGATCATCGAGGAAGTCGCGCATGGAGCATTCATTGGCGCAGACGCGCCCTTACAGCCTAGCTCGCCGTGAGTTCTGGGTGCGGGTCAGGATATCCTGGTAGACCTTATTCTCAAAATTCTCGACCATCTTGCCGGCGCCGCGGGCCACGCACGAG
>JAAXUL010001354.1 GCA_013336035.1 Chloroflexales bacterium | reverse complement strand
CTGCGATCCCGCGCGGCAAGGCCAGGTCGAACGAGAGCATGGCGAGCAGCCTGCCGAAGCCGGCCACCGCCAAGCGGGCGGCGTCCCGGTGGCGCCGGACGAGGCCGGTGTTCGCCTGATGACCATTTCCGAGCGCCTTGAGGCGGCCCGCGGCGACACGGCGCCCCGCACCAGCGGGTAGGCCGCCCGCAGCGGCTGCGTCCGGTCCACCTCGAGGTCACATATATCGTTGTCTATGTAGGCGAAGGCGTGAAAGGCCGCCGCGACCCCCAGTAGCTCCGCCGCCCGGCGCCCGGCCAGCCCAGGGTCGACGCTCGCCGCGCCCAGGATAGGCAGCACGGCCGTGGCGCCAAACGCCGAGACGCGAAAGAAGCGGTAGATGTCGAGGATGATCTGGCGCATGGGTGGCGGCGGGTCAGAGCCAGAGCTGGCGCTGTGTGCGGAGGTTCCGTACTGCGGGCGCATTATACCAGCACGGGCCGCCGCGACAAGCGTTTGAGCGTCTCTGACGCGGCAGGCGTAGCTCACGCCATGGCTTTTCTCGACCGGGTGGCCAATGGCGGCGGGCGGGTCGGGCGCGGGCGCCCGGATCTGCGCCTGGTGTAGGGCCACGAGGTGGTGGCGCTCAAGCGGAAGGCCTGGTGTGATGGCGGCGCCTTCGGGTGTCGCAGCACGTCGGTTCGCTTCCTGTGCAGGAGTGTCCGCATTGTGATACAATCAGCGCGGAACGCCACATGACCATGCTAAACGATCGTCACCGGCCATCGACCGGGCTCAGCCGAGGGCCAGCGCCTGACGAGAAATGACGGAGGGAGAGCCGTGCGCTACGACATCACCAATATCGAGATCGAAGATTATCTGCTCGACCTTATGCCGCCCCGCGACAAGGTGCTCACCGAGCTCGAGGAGCGGGCGCGCGTCCATGGCCTCTCGCTGGTCGGGCCGGTGCAGGGCCAGTTCCTCTACCTCCAGACGCTGAGCATGAACGCCCGCAAGGCGCTCGAGATCGGCATCACCACCGGCTACGCGGCCATCTACCTGCTGCGGGCCCTTAAGCAGACCAACGGCCACCTGACAGCCATCGAGCGCCACGCCGACCGGGTGACCCTCGCGCGCGAGATCGTCGCCAACGAGAAGATGAATGACTACATCAGCATCCTCCCGGGCGAGTGGAGCGAGATCCTGCCGACCCTCGAGACCGGCTTCGACCTGATCTTCCTCGATGTGCTGCGCAGCGCGGCCAACGAGGGCCAGGCCACCGAGGCCCTCGAGCTGTGCGTCCCCCTGCTGCGCCCAGGCGGCGTGCTGATCGCCGACAATGTGCTCTGCAGCGCCCAGGTCCTCGAGGAGGACGCGCCCCCCGTCGTCCGCGGCATCCAGCAGTTCAACAAGCGCCTGATGGGCCACGAGCAGCTCGAGTCAGTGATCATCCCCCTGCGCGACGGGGTTGCGATCTGCCGCAAGAAGTAGCCGTTGACCAAAGACGAAGGACGAAAGACCAAGGCCTGAGCTGAGAGAGTCATCGGTTGCCGGCTTTGGTCTACGGTCCTTGGTCTTTGGTCGTTTCTTATGCCGCCCACCGACGCCCAACAGCGGATCCAGGAGCTAGCCACGCTGAACGCGCTGGCGCAGACGCTCAATCGCGCCATCGACCTGCGCGAGGCCCTCGACACCGCCCTAAACCATATCGTCGAGCTGATGGGTCTCTCGACGGGCTGGATCTTCCTCAAGGGCGAGGGCGAGAGCTACACCCTGGCCGCCCGCCATAACCTGCCCCCCGCCATAACCTACCCCGGCTCCGCATGGGAGGACGACTGCGAGTGCCAGGAGCTCTGCCAGGCCGGCAAACTCGACAAGTCGGTCAATATGGTGCGCTGCTCGCGCCTGCGGGGCGCCGTGGGCGACAAGCGCGGCCTGGCCCAGCACGCCTCGGTGCCCCTGCGCAGCGGCGACGAGAGCCTGGGCATCCTCAATGTGGCCACCACCCAGTGGGGCCGCATCTCGCCGGTCGAGCTGCAGCTGCTCTCGGCGGCCGGCCACATCCTCGGCACCGCGATCGCCCGGGCCAGGCTCTACGAGCAGGCCAAGGTGCGCCGCGTCCAGGAGCAGCGGGCCCTGCTGAGCCTCTCGCAGGACCTGCTGATGAGCGAGTCGCTCGAGCCGGCCCTGCAGCGCCTGGCCCGCGTCGGCGCCCGCCTGCTCGAGGCTGACGCCTGCGCCTTTGTCGCGGCCGACGAGCAGGCCGGCCGGGCCGTGCTGCGCGCCGCCTACGGCTGGCACCTGCCCGCCGACTCGGCCTGGCCCA
>JAAXUL010001353.1 GCA_013336035.1 Chloroflexales bacterium | reverse complement strand
CCGGCAGAGGAGCTCGGACGGAGTACTAGAGCGCCCGGGCGGGACTACCACATCGTTCGGAGCAGCTCGAGCAGCTCCTCCTCGGTGGATACGCGGGGGTTGTTGAAGATCGCGGGCTCGACGCTCGAGAGCGCGGCCAGCTCGGGCAGGGCCCCCTCGGGGACCTCGACCTCGCGCAGGCGCGTGGGCATGCCGCACTCGACGGCCAGGGTGCGCACGGCGCTCACGCCGTCGGCGATCACCTCCTCGTCGCTGCGCCCGCCGACATTGACGCCCATAGCGCGGGCGATGCGCACATAGCGCTCGGGCGCCACGACGCTGTTAAACTGCATGCCGTAGGGCAGGATGATCGCGTTCAGGGTCCCGTGGTGTACGTGGTACAGGGCGCCGATCGAGTGGGCGATCGCGTGGACAACGCCGAACAGGCTATTCGAGCAGGCGATGCCCGCCATACACGAGGCGATCATCATCTGGCCGCGGGCCTCGATATTGTTGCCCTGCTGCACGGCGTCGCGCAGGTGGGTAGCGATCAGGTCGATGGCGGCGAGGGCCAGGCTATCGCTGAACGGGTTATTCTCGGTTGAGACATAGGTCTCGATCGCGTGCGAGAGGGCGTCCATACCGGTGGCGGCGGTCAGCCGCGGCGGCAGAGAGAGCGATAGCTCGGGGTCGAGGATGGCCACATCGGGGTAGAGGTAGCGGCTGACCAGAGAGATCTTGCGGTTCTCGGCCTCGTCGAGGATGACCGCGATGGAGGTGACCTCGCTGCCGGTGCCCGCCGTTGTCGGCACGGCGATCATCGGCATCAGGCGGCTCGCGATGACATTGTAGCCCTCGTAGTCGGGGACCGCGCCGCCGAAGGTGGCCAGCAGGCGGATGCCCTTCGCGGTGTCGATGGGGCTGCCGCCGCCCACGGCCAGGATCAGATCCGCCCCGGCGGCGCGGGCGGCCTCGGCGCCGGCCATCACCACGCTCGACGAAGAGTTCGGCGGCACATCGTCGAGCGTGCCCACAACCTCGGCGTGCCCGGCGAGGCCGTCCAGCACCGGCTGGAGCAGGCCCGCGCCGACAATGCCCTTATCCGCGACCACGAAGACCCGCTGGGCGCCCAGATCCGCGACCACCTGACCGAGCTCGCGCGCGAGTCCAGCTTTGTAGAGCACACGTCCGCCGAGGCCAAACTCGAAAAACTCCTGCATACGGATCGTCCTTTGTCTCGCTGCGTCATGCCGTAGCTCCATTATACGTGGCCTGTGAAGGGGTGCCCCGTGAACTTGACAACCTCACTCGGTGGGTTTATCATCGCGGGCATACAACTGAATATACACGCTTATCCAGAGAGGCGGAGGGACCGGCCCGATGAAGCCTCGGCAACCCCCGGGTTCACACCCCGGCACGGTGCCAATTCCGGCAGCGACACTGGAAGATGAGCGGGCGAGCCTGGACTTAGCCCCTTCCACACGTGTGGAAGGGGCTTTCTGCTGAAAGCAGCGGCGCCCGCGCCCAGCAGCAGGAGAAGACTATGCCCGCCACGATCGCCTATCCGCTCTACGCTATCCGCCAGCAGATCATCGGCCTCGACACGCCCCTGCCCCGCGGCGACGGCACGTCGCGCCCGGCCATCAACCTCGACAACGCCGCCACCACGCCCGCCCTTCGTCAGGTCCACGCCACCGTCGAGCGCTTCCTGGCCTGGTACAGCGGCGTGCACCGCAGCGCCGGCCGCAAGTCGCAGGTGGCCAGCGCCGCCTACGAGGAGGCCCGGGCCATCGTGGGCCGCTTTGTCGGCGCCCGCCCCGGCCAGCACACCGTCATCTTCACCCGCAACACCACCGAGGCCCTCAACCTGCTCGCCCGCCGCCTCGCGCTGCGGCCCGGCGAGCTGATCATCAGCACCGAGCTCGAGCACCACTCAAACGACCTGCCCTGGCGCCAGGTGGCCACGGTGCTGCACGCGCGGGCCACGGCGGCCGGCGCCCTCGACGAGGAGCACCTGGCCGCCCTGCTGCGGCGCCACGCCGGGCATGTGCGCCTGCTGGCCGTCACCGGCGGCAGCAATGTCACCGGCTACCTGCCCCCCATCCACCATCTGGCCGAGCTGGCCCACGCCCATGGCGCCGAGATCGTGGTCGATGCGGCCCAGCTCGCGCCCCACCGCCCGATCGACCTGGGCGACCTGGGCGACCCGGCCCACCTCGACTACGTGGCGCTCTCGGGGCACAAGCTCTACGCACCCTACGGCGTCGGCGCCCTGGTGGGCCGCGCCGACAGCTTCGCCCGCGGCGGGCCGCTGCTGGCCGGCGGCGGC
>JAAXUL010000514.1 GCA_013336035.1 Chloroflexales bacterium | reverse complement strand
ACGCGATTTTCGAGAAGCATGGAAGATTGGAAGTTCTCCACCTGCAGGAAGTGGGCCGCGGCGGCCTCGTAGCGCGCCATCGCGGCCGCCAGGGCCTCGCCGCCCGTAGCCGAGCCGAGCCTCTCCGAGGCCCGCGCAAGCTCGGCCTCGGCCGTGGCGTACGGGCCGAGCGCGGCGCTGATCGCCTCGGCCACCGTGGCGCCGAGCCCCTCGTCGAAGGCCTGGGCCAGGTAGCCGACGCTGGCGCCCGCCGCCAGGGCGACCGCGCCCGCGTCGGGCGCCTCGCGCCCGGTGATGATGCGCAGCAGGGTCGACTTGCCGGCCCCGTTCGGGCCGATCAGGCCGACGTGCTCGCCGTCGCTGAGCGTGAAGCTGACTGAGGAGAGGACGGTGGCCGCGCCGTAGTCTTTGCGCAGGCCGTGAACCTGAAGCATAGCTGGCCTCCTGGGCGGAGGCGTGTGGACGCCCCCGCGCTAGTAACGGGTACTGTTCATGGCGAGGGTGGCTTCCACTTCAGGCTCCTTGCTACAGAGGATGTACGGCCGGCAGCGGGCGGGCGCCCGGGGCGCGGCAGCCCCACTATACCATAGCGGCGGCGGCGATCAACCCGACCATAGGTGGAGCCGGGCGCGTTTACCCGCCTCTCATACCACCAGCGAGGGCCGGGTGCTATACTGCGTTACAGGTTTAACAATCTGACAGATTCAGGAGCGTAAGGTACTGTGATGATGAGCGATAGCGCTTCGCCACTTGACATATTGCGCGCCCGCATCCCCCTCTGGGCGGCGGCGGCGCTGCTTGGCCTCACGCTGATGGTCGGCGTGGGCGGCGGGCTGCTTGGCGGCCTGCTGATCAACCGCCCCGTCGCCGCCTGCCCCGAGAGCGAAGAGGTCTGTAAGGAGTTTGCGATCTTCTGGGAGGCCTGGGACCTGGCGAGGGACAGCTACGTCGAGCCCGAGGCGACCAACCCCGATGAGATGACGGCCGGCGCGATCAATGGTATGCTCGACACCCTGGGCGATAACGGCCACACCCGCTTCATGACCGCCGAGGAGTCGCGCGCCTGGGATGAGCAGCTGCGCGGCTCGTTCGAGGGGATCGGGGCCTACATCGACGTGCGCGACGGCCAGACAATGATCGTGGCGCCGATCGAGGGCTCGCCCGCCGAGCAGGCGGGCCTGCGGGCCGGCGATGTGATCCAGGCCGTCGATGGCCAGCCGACCCACGGCTGGACCGTGAGCGACCTGCAGGCGAAGGTCAAGGGCCCCGGGGGCACGACGGTGACCCTGACCGTGCTGCACCCCGACGCCGAGGAGCCCGTGGATATTACGATCACCCGCGCCGAGGTGGTCGTGCCCAGCGTCAGCTGGCGCATGCTTCCCGACAATGTCGCTATGGTCCGGCTCTCGTCGTTCGACGATGACGCGGGGCGCGAGCTGCGCGAGGCCCTGGGCGACGCGAAGGCCCAGGGCGCCCAGGCCGTGATCCTCGATATGCGCAATAACCCGGGCGGCCTGCTCGACCAGGCGGTCGATGTGGCGAGCCAGTTCCTGCCGCAGGGCACGACGGTGCTCCTCGAAGAGGACCGCACGGGCCAGCGCGAGGCCAAGGTCACCGGCGGCGGCGGCATCGCCCTCGATCTGCCCCTGGTCGTGCTGATCAACGAGGGCTCGGCCAGCTCGGCCGAGATCGTCTCGGGCGCGCTGCAGGCCGCCGGCCGCGCCCCCCTCGTGGGCGAGACAACCTTCGGCACGGGCACCGTGCTCACGCCCTACCGCCTGAGCGACGGGAGCCGCCTGCTCCTCGGCACGCAGCAGTGGCTGACCCCTGACGGGCGCCAGATCCGCGGCCAGGGCATCGCCCCCGACGAGCGCGTCAGCCTGCCCAGCGACGTGGCGCCGCTCTCCCCTGCTGAGGCGGCCGCCCTCGGCGCCGCCGAGCTGCGCGCGGGCCCTGACGCGCAGCTGGCCCGCGCCATCGAGATGGCCTCGCTGGCCGCCAGTCGCTAGGGTCGCTGATCGGCTGCACCGGCCCTGACGTTGCCCGACAGCTCTGCAATGGACCGTGCGGATCTGTCGGGCAACGCCGGTCTCGGGGCCGATTTGCATGAATCAGGGAGGTGTGCTATACTCCGCAGCGTCGTGAGGGCACGGCCCCATCGTCTAGCGGCCTAGGACGTCACCCTCTCAAGGTGAAGATCGCGGGTTCGAATCCCGCTGGGGTCACCAGTTCTCACGGGCCCGTGGTGTAGCGGTTAACATGTGGCCCTGTCAAGGCCAAGAGCGCGGGTTCGAATCCCGTCGGGCCCGCCAGTGATGGCGGCAGGAAGACCCACAGCAATGTGGGTCTTCTTGATTCTCGGCAACAGAATGGCCCGATCCTCTCGCGAGAGGATCGGGCCATTTCGTGATCCCGCCCCCCCGGCTACGAGACCAGGAGCACGATCGGCACGATCAGCAGCGCGGCGACTAGCAGCAGCAGGGCGAGCAGCTTGACCTGCTCGGCGCTGCGCTGGTTGGCGAGCTGCGGGCGGGCCTCGGGCGCGTAGGGCACATTCGGCTGCTCGCCAAGAAGAACCTGACCCAGATTGCCCGGCGTCGTGAGCAGGGTCTCGAACAGTGTCGTGATCAGCTGGCGCGTGGTGATCAGCGGCGGCGCCCAGTAGCACTCCTCAGGGCGGAGCGGCCTACCGGTAAGCGCGCAGCGGAGCTCGCCGCTGACCACGGCGGGCTCGCTCTCACGGGATGGCAGTCCGGGGGCACTGGTGAGCTCAGCAGGCATCGGCTGGTTCCTCCTAACGTGTGCTAGTACGGTGAAGTATGGTCCACGTCGTGGTGAAACCGATCAGGCGGCGTTGCACGGGCTGTGGTCACCTCGCCTCGTCGCGGAGGCCGGGCGGCCGCGCTGGCTATGAGACGTGGCGGACAAAGCGCTCGATACGCTCGAGGGCCTCCTCGATCTTGTCCATCGAGGTGGCGTAGCAGGCCCTGACGAAGCCGGCGCCGCTGGGGCCGAAGGCGTCGCCGGGGATCACGGCCACCTGCTCTTCGCTGAGCAGGCGGTCGCAGAACTGTTCGCTGCTCAGGCCGAGGTGCCCCACGTAGGGGAAGGCGTAGAAGGCCCCCTGGGGCTCGAAGGTCTTCAGCCCGATGCTGTTGAGGCCGCTGACGATCACCTGGCGGCGGCGGTCGTACTCGGCGACCATCGCGCGCACGCTCGCCTCGCCGGCGCGCAGGGCCTCGAGGCCCGCGTGCTGGCTCATGGTGGGCGCCGACATAATCGCGTACTGGTGGACTTTACGCACAGCGGAGGTGATCTCCTCGGGGGCCGCGAGCCAGCCCAGGCGCCAGCCGGTCATCGCGTAGGCCTTCGAGAAGCCGCCAAGCAGGACGGTGCGCTCCCGCATGCCGGGCAGGGAGGCGAAGCAGGTGTGCTCGACGCCGTAGACCAGCCGGTCGTAGATCTCGTCGGAGATCACGAGCAGGTCGTGGCGCTCGGCCACCGCGGCCACCTCGAGCATACGCTCCCGCGAGAGCACCGCGCCTGTGGGGTTGTTCGGGTAGCCGATCAGGATGGCCTTTGTGCGCGGGGTGATCGCCGCCTCGAGGGCCGCGCCCGTCACCTGGAAGCTGTCCTCGACCCGGGTCGGCACGTAGACCGGCCTGGCGTCAGCGAGCTGCACGCAGGCGGGGTAGGCGACGAAGCAGGGCTCGGGCATGAGCACCTCGTCGTCTGGGTCGAGCAGGGCCAAGGCCGCCGACATCATGGCCTCGCTCACCCCGACCGTTATGAGCAGCTCGTGCTCGGGGTCGTAGTCGACGCCGTAGCGCGCGTTTACGTGCGCGGCTATCCCGACGCGCAGCTCTTTCAGGCCCGAGTTGGAGGTGTAGGAGGTGGTCTGATCGATCGAGCGCTGTCCGGCGGCGCGGATCTCGGCTGGTGTGATGAAGTCGGGCTCGCCGACTCCAAGCGAGATCACGTCAGGCATGGTGGCCGCGATATCGAAGTAGCGGCGGATGCCTGATGGCGGGATGCCACGGACTCTGCGCGAGAGGCGTTCGGGCGACATGCACGGGCTCCTGTTGCATCTGGCCGCACGCATAAGCCTTCAGTGCGGCCCATCTTACCACGCCGACAGATCAGCAGCTATACCAGAGGGGGGATGACCGTGGTCCTATATTCGCTGTGCGCACGTAGCCCTCGCCTCACGCTGGTCTGAGGGCCCCTACTGTACCATGAACCCGGCGCCGTCAAGAAGTGGTACCATGGCGCCGATGAAGAAGGCCGCGCTCTCAACCGATCTCTCGCCCCGCCCCGCCGAGGGCGCCTGGTCCGCCGCACGCCAGTGGCCGCTCTGGATAGCCCTGGTGGGCCTGGTCGCGGGCGCGCTGCTGCTGCGGGTCTGGACGATCCGCCAGGTCCTGCCCTTTGTCGACCACCCTGATGAGCCCAACCCCATCGACTATGTGATCGGGATGCTGCGCACCGGCGACCCGAACCAGCACTTCTTCCAGAAGCCCTCGCTCTACGTCTATACGCTGCTCGCCGCCATCCAGGCCCACTACGCCTGGGGGCGGGCGACAGGGCTCTACGGCGACATCGCCCATATGCTTGTGACCACCCACACGGTCACGACGCTCCCCGGCTTCTTCCTGACCGCCCGGCTGGTCACCGCGACCTTCGCGGCTCTCACGGTGCTCAGCGCCTACGCCCTCGGCGTGCGGGGCTGGGGCCGCGGGGCCGGGCTGGCCGGCGCTCTGCTCGTCGCCGTGCTGCCCATGCACGTGCGCTTCTCGCAGTGGGCCACGACCGATGTTATGGCCTCGTTCCTGGCCTCGCTGAGCCTCGGGGCCGCGCTGCTTGTGCTGCGCACGGGCCGCTGGCAGGCCTACCTGGTCGCCGGCGCCTTCGCCGGCCTGGCGGCGTCGGCCAAGTACAACGCCGGGGCCGTGGCGGGCGCGGTCGTTGTCGCTGGGGCCCTACGAGCCTGGGAGGATCGCAAGCCCCTGCGCGAGGCGCTGCTCCTTGCGGGCTCCGGCCTCGCGGCCATCGCCTGCTTTATCGCGGGCACGCCCTATGCCCTGCTGAGCTGGGGCCAGGTGGGGGGCGGCATCGCGCGTCAGTGGACCAACTACGGCGGCGCCAACGGGCACTACCGGGGCGCCTGGAACATCGCCGGCTACGCCGACTTCTTCCTGAACGACGGCCTCGGCCTTGCCGGATGCCTGCTGGTCGCGGCGGGCCTGGTGATCATCGGCCTGCGGCGCCCGCGCGTGCTGCTGGTCTGGCTCGGCTTTGTTCTGCCCTCGCTGCTCGTCCACCTCTCGCGGGCGACCCACTTTATGCAGAATATGCTGCCGCTGCTGGTGGTCTGCGCGCTGCCGGCCGGCGTGGCCGTGACCGAGCTGCCGCGGGCTGTGGCCGGCAGGGCGCCCGCGCTGCGTCAGCTGGCCCTGGCCGCCCTGCTGGCCGCCCTCGTCCTGCCGCCCCTGGCCCGCTCGCTAGAGGATGTGGGCCGCCAGGCCGCTGGCGATAGCCGCCTGCAGTTCCTGAGCTGGGTGGACACCAGCGTCCCGCCGGGCTCGCGCATCGCCGCCGAGCTGAAGCCGGTGCCCGGGCCGAGCGAGGCCCGCTGGACCGATGTGCCGGACCTGATGGCCCACGACCTGGCCTGGTACCGCGCCCAGGGCTACGCCTACCTGGTGGCCTCGTCGAAGCGCTGGGGCCAGATCGAGCCGCCTGCGGCCTATGCCCCGCTCCTCGAGCATGTCGTGGCCGAGTTCGGGCCGCGCCTGCGCCGCGAGGAGATGACCGGCCCGCGCCTGCTAGTGGTCGACACGGGCCTCACCGCCGCTGCTGTGCCGCTGCCCCTGGCCCAGGACGTGCGGGTCGGCGGGGCGCGCCTGCTCGGCGTGGCTGTCGGCGACCCCTCGGCCGATGGCGAGCCGCCCATGCTGGCGCCCACCGCCGAGCTGAAGGCCGGGGGCGTCCTGGGCCTGCGCACCTTCTGGCAGGTCGAGGAGCCCTTCGCCCAGGACTACTTTATCTTCGTCCACCTGATCGAC
>JAAXUL010000053.1 GCA_013336035.1 Chloroflexales bacterium | reverse complement strand
GCGGCGCGGCGCTCGAGGCGCGGGTGCGTGCCGATGTCGCGCCGCTGCTCGCGCTAGGCGCGAGCCAGGTGCTCGAGTACGCAGATCTGGGCATGGCGGTCTTTGTCGAGAGCTTTGTGCCGCCGCCGGTTCTCTTTATGGTGGGCGGGGTCCACATCGCGGTGGCCCTGGCGGCCATGGCCAGGGTGGTGGGCTTCCGCACCGTCGTGGTCGACGCGCGGGCCGCCTTCGCGAGCGAGGAGCGCTTCGCCCACGTGGACGAGCTGGTGGTGGCCTGGCCCGACGAGGCCCTTGAGGGGCGCCTCGACGCGCGCAGCTGTGTGGCCGTGCTGACCCACGATCCGAAGCTCGACGACCCGGCCCTGCGCGTGGCCCTGCGCTCGCCGGCGCGCTACATTGGCGCCCTGGGCAGCCCGAAGACGCACGCCAGGCGCCTCGAGCGGCTGGGCGCCGAGGGCTTCGATGCGGCGACCCTGGCCCGGATTAGCGGCCCGATCGGCCTGTCCATCGGCGCGAAGACGGCCGAGGAGATCGCCGTCAGCATCCTGGCCCAGATCGTAATGGTGCAGCGAGGCGCATAACCAGGCGCTCGTCAGAGGAGGCCCTATGGACCCTCAGGTCGCCGGGTGGCTATACGATGGGGCTGTGGCCCTGACCCAGGGCGATAAGGCGCGGGCGGTCGAGCTGCTGCTGCGCGTGGTCGAGGCCAACGAGGAGATCGAGGAGGCCTGGCTCTGGCTGAGCGGCGCCGTGGACGACCCCGACGACCAGCGCACGGCCCTTCAGAACGTGCTCGCGCTCAACCCTCAGAATCCCTATGCCCTCTATGGCATCGAGGTGCTGGAGGGGCGGGCGGCATAAGAACCCACCGCTTACGCGGGCTTCCGATCAGGATGCCTGGGTAAGCGGTGGATGCGCTCTGGGGTGCCGCGACTAGGCCGGGGTTGTGGCCCTGGACTTGCGCCGCGTAGTGACGGGCGCCGGCTTTGTGGGGGGCGGGGCGACCTCTACCTCGACGGCCGGGGCGCCGGGGCGATCCTCCTGGCCGACCCAGTACGTGTGGCGGCGCACGGTGGCGACGCCGCGCACCTTGATGCCGGCGAACTCGGTGATCTCCTCCTCGCTGACGAGGACGAGGGTGGGCTTGACGCCGCTGAAGCGGTCGCTGTAGGCGGCGATAGCATCCTCGATCTTCCTGGCGACGCTGAGCTTGGGGTTGTCGTCGTACCACATCAGAAACGGCGGGCTCTTCGCCAGCATGTCCACTTCCTCTCTACCATACCACGTGCCATGTGCCGGCACGAAGCTCCTGGAACAGGGTGCAGCGGCGCGTGTCGGCGCAGCTGACCACGAAGTAGCGCCGGTCGGCCCGCGCGCCACGGCCGCGCTCCTCCCAGATCCGCTCGATGCGCGCGACGCGGTGCAGCGCGCCCCGGTGGCGGAAGCGGACCGGGAGAAAGCCGTAGCGCTGGGCGCAAAGCTCGATGGGCGCGGCCAAAGGGCGCCGGAGTCGCCCGAGCCAGCGCCCAAGGGGCGTTCCGGTGGAGCGCCTGGTCAGCATCATAGGGGCCTCGTGGTTGGTCTTACTTGGCTGCTGACCTGATTATATGCGAACGTATGTTCGCTGTCAAGCTCTACTCGAGAATCACCTCGCCGCTGCGCCCGCCCCGCTTCTCGGCCAGGCGGATATCGCCGATGCGCATAGCCCGGTCGACCGCCTTGCACATATCATAGATCGTCAGGGCCGCCACGCTGACCGCCGTCAGGGCCTCCATCTCGACCCCGGTCTGGCCGGTGGTGCGTACGGTGGCCTCGATCAGCAGAGCACTAGCCTGCCGGTCGGGCTCGATGGTGACGCTCGCGTGGGTTAGCAGCAGCGTGTGACAGAGGGGGATGAGCTCGGGGGTGCGCTTGGCCGCCATGATCCCCGCCACGCGCGCGACGGCCAGCACATCGCCTTTGGGCATAGCGCCGCCAAGGATCAGATCCAGCGTCTCTGGGCGCATCGTCACCGCCCCGCGGGCGATCGCCTCGCGCTGCGTCGCTCTCTTGGCTCCTACATCGACCATATGGGCCCGCCCCTCGCTGTCGAGGTGGGTCAGGCCTGCCTCGCCCCGCTCCTCACTCACTACCCTTCCTCCTGCCTGATCTGGCCCCGGCTGCCCCATTGTACCCCACCTGACATATATCCTGCTAGTGACTTTCCCCACCTTGCCCCACATAGACACCACTCGAAACCGATGAGGCGTGCCTACGCCATGTTTGCGACACTAGATCGGAGGTTGTGTAAAGTTGACATAAAAAGTATTTGGCCGTATCTGGGCGGAAAACCACCTGGAAATGCTTGAAATGAGGGTGTGAGTGGTATATAATGGGAACATTCGTGGGGTAAAGTGGGGTAAAGTGGGGAAAGAGAACAGACGTTCGAAGAAAAACGTCTGTCACCAGGACGGCCAGTGTTTCTCGGCGAGTTCGAGCACACCATCGACGACAAGGGTCGCGTAGCGATCCCAGCCCGCTTCCGCGAGGAACTGGGCGAGCGCTTCGTGCTAACCCGCGGCTTCGAGCAGTGCCTCCAGGCCTTCCCCAGATCAATGTGGGACGATCTCTCGGAGAAAGTCAACCGGCTGCCGCTCGCCAGCGCCCAGGCCCGCAGCCTGCGCCGCATTCTCTTCTCGCCCGCCGCTGAGGTCGAGATCGACCGCCAGGGGCGCATTTTGATCCCCCAGGGCCTGCGCGAGTACGCGGGCCTCGTCGAGGAGGTGCTGATCACCGGGATGAATACCTATTTCGAACTCTGGTCCGGCGAGCGCTGGCGTGCCCTACAGGACGAGCTCAGCGGTAGCGGCGCCGCCATCGCCGAGCATATGGCAGATCTGGGCATCTAGGTGACGGTCCCCTTCCACCATGTTTCTGTCCTTCCCCAGGCGGTGCTGGATGCCCTGGCCCCCCGGCCGGGCGGCGTGTACATTGACGGTACCCTCGGTGGCGGCGGGCACGCCCAGGCGATCCTCGCCGCGGCTCAGCCCGACGGCAGGCTCCTCGGCATCGACGCAGACCCCGCAGCCCTCGCCGCAGCCCAGTCCCGGCTCACGGCGACTAGCCTCCCCGCACAGAGTCTCACCTTCCACCACGGTCGCTTCGGTGCCCTGGCGGAGATTGCCCGGGGGTATGGATTTACCGAGGTAGACGGCATCCTGCTCGACCTGGGCGTCTCGTCGCATCAGCTCGATACGCCCGCGCGGGGCTTCAGCTTCAACACCGATGGCCCCCTAGATATGCGGCTCGATCCGACCCGCGGCCCTACGGCCGCCGATCTGGTGAATAGCCTGGACGAGGTGACCCTGGCTGATATTATCTACCGCTACGGCGAGGAGCGGGGCTCGCGCCGGATCGCCCGGCTCATCGTCGAGCGGCGAGCTCAGCGGCCGATCAGCGGCACGGCCGAGCTGGCTGCCCTGGTGGCCCGGGCCACCAGAGCCGGCGGACGCGAGCGGATCCACCCGGCGACACGCACCTTCCAGGCTCTGCGTATCGCCGTCAACGGCGAGCTCGACCAGCTCGAGCTGGCCCTCCCCCAGGCAGTAGAGCTGTTGCGGAGCGGCGGGCGCCTGGCGGTGATCAGCTTTCACTCGCTGGAGGACCGGATCGTCAAGCTCTTTTTTCGCGCTGAGTCGGGCTATGGCGGCAGTATGAATGAGCGGACGCCTCGCCTGAGCATCATCACCAGAAAGCCTATCGAGGCCGATGTCGATGAGTTGGCCCGTAACCCGCGGGCCCGCAGCGCGAAGCTGAGAGTCGCGGAACGACTGTAAAAGGAGGAGCGATGGCGGTCAACACACAACGCATCTCACCTCTCGAGGGCGCCCGGGCGCGCAGGCTGGCCCTGCCGCGCTACCTGCGCCTCGACGGCAGCCGCTATCTGCTCGGGCTCATCCTGATCCTCAGCCTGATGAGCCTGATTGTCCTGGCCCAGACTGGCGTCGTGGCCACGAGAGGCTACGCGATCGCCAAACTAGAGGATCAGCGGGCCACCCTGATGCGCGAGCGCACCCTGCTTCAAGAGCGGCAGGCCCGCGCCCAGGCCCTCGACCGCATCCGCCGGCGCGCCGATCAGATCGGCCTGCGCCCGATGAGCGCTGATCAGGCGCGCTACCTGGACATCCCCGAGCCGGCCACCCCGGCCCAGGCGCCTACGGCGCTCTCGCCGACGGCGAGGCCCAAGGGCGGTGCCGCGGCACCGTAGCATCGACAAACACACGGGATACGAGAACTACCGTATGGCTACCCGCACCACAACCAGGTTTGACTCGCAGCCCCCGCTAGCCGCCGCGCCCACGCGCGTGCGGCTCTCGCGCTGGCGGATCAATGTGGTGCTGCTCATCTGTATGCTCATGGTCGGCCGCGTTGTGCTGCGCCTCGGCGAGCTTCAGGTGGTGCGCCACGAGGAGCTGCGCGCCAAGGCCTTCGCCGAGATTGACCAGCAGATCACCCTTCAGCCCACCCGCGGCACGATCACCGACCGCCTCGGCAATGTGCTGGCCATGGACGTGGACCGCGAGAGCCTCTGGGTTATCCCCGGCCAGGTCGACCAGGAGCGGGCCCCTCGCGTCGCTCTGACCCTCTCGGCCCTGGTGGGCAAGAACCCCCAGGAGATCCTGGCGGCGCTCAGCGACCCCGACCACTACTGGCTGCCCGTGGCCCGCTGGCTCGAGCCCAAGGTGGCCGAGCAGATCGAGGCCCTCGATGAGCCTGGCCTGCACTTGGTCTACGAGCCGCGGCGCGTCTACCCGCAGGGCCCCTTCGCCGCCCATCTGATCGGTGCCGTCAACGCCAACGGCGGGATCAGCGGTATCGAGCTGTTCTTCGATAGCCAGCTTAAGGGCATCACTGGCACGCTCCAGGCCGAGTTCGACGGCGCCCAAAACCCGATCGCGATCGCGCCCTCGCACACGGTGCCGCCCCGCAATGGGCTCAATATCCAGACTACGATTGACCCGCTGGTCCAGTATGTGATCGAGCGCGAGCTGAAGACGGCCGTCGAGAAGCATAACGCCGACGGCGGCTCGATCATCGTGATCGAGCCGCGCACGGGCGCTATCCGCGGGATGGCCTCGTGGCCGCCCTTTGACCCGAATAACTACGACGCCTACCCGCCCGAGGTCTTCGGCCGCAACCCGGCGGTCAGCAACCTCTACGAGCCCGGCAGCACCTTCAAGATGATCACCGTCTCGGCGGGCCTCCAGAGCCGGGCCTTCACCGCCGACACGCAGGTCAACGACACGGGTACGATCTACCGCTATGACCAGTCGCTCTCGAACTGGAACAGTGGCGCCAATGGGATGCTCGACCCGGGCGGCGTGATCTACTACTCGAGCAATGTCGGCGCGCTCCAGCTGAACGAGCTGACCGGCCCCGAGAAGTTCTATAAGACCGTCGCCGACTTTGGCTTTGGCCGGCCCACTGGCGTCGAGCTGGGCGGCGAGGAGCTTGGCATCGTCAATAGCTGGGGCAGCCCGACCTATAACGACCTGAACTTTCTGACCAACGCCTACGGCCAGGGCATCTCGGTCACGCCGCTGCAGATGGTCACCGCCGCCGCGGCGATCGCCAACGATGGTGTGCTGATGAAACCCTACGTCGTCGAGCGGCGCTGCGAGGCCGAGACCTGCACCGACACGGAACCTACGGTGGTTGGGCACCCGATTGAGCCGGGCGTGGCCTGGACGGTCAGGCGCATGATGGTCCACTCGGCCAACCACTACGCGCCGGTGGTCTGGGGGCCCCGCACCGGCGACTATAGCGACCAGTGGCTTATCCCGGGCTACCAGGTCGCGGCCAAGACCGGCACGTCGAGCATTCCGATCGAGGGCGGCGGCTATGACCCGAGCTACACCATTGGCTCGGTGCTGGGCTTTGCCCCTGTCGATGACGCCCGCTACGCGGTGCTGGTCAAGATCGACCGGCCCAAAGACGATATCTGGGGTGTCGGCACGGCCATCCCGGTGTTCTACGCCGTGATGGACGAGCTGCTGCGCTACGAGCGGATTCCCCCCGACCCGAGCCTTGTCAGCCCGGGACAGCAATAGACTGTCAGCTACTTCTCATCAGGCGCGGTGCGGCTGCGGCTGATGGGAAAAGGAGAGGTGCTATAATTGCCCCCGGCTATCCCCCCAGTACGCGGGACGCGGAGGGCAATGTGCTCCGACTGAGCGAAGTGCTGTATGGTGTGCAGCCGCGGTGGTCCCGCCAGCTGCCGCACCTCTCGCCCCAGTGGCAGGGCGTGTGGTTTAGCGAGGCGGCTACCGACTCGCGCGAGGTTGAGCCCGGCGGGCTCTTCCTGGCCCTGGCGGGCGAGCGCACCGACGGGCATCATTTTCTGGCCGATGTGATCGCGCGCGGCGCGCGGGGGGCCCTGGTCACCCGCGCGGCCGTCGAGGCCCGGCGCGAGGCCCTGAGCGGCAGCAGCCGCCCCTGGGCTCTGGTCGACCCGGCCTCCGGCGAGGGGCTGGCCGATGCGCCACCCGACGCGTGCCTTCTCATCGCCGTAGACGACCCGCTGATGGCAGTCCAGCGGCTGGCCGTCTACCATCGCCGACAGCTCACGCCGACCGTTGTTGGTATCACCGGCAGCGTGGGCAAGACCTCCACCAAGGAGGTTACGGCGGCAGTCCTGGGCCGCCGATACAGAACCTTAAAAAGCAAACGCAGCTATAACAGCGAGGCCACACTCCCGACAACCCTGCTCCAGCTGATGCCCGACCACGAGGTCGCCGTCCTGGAGATGGGGATGTGGGCGCCGGGCGAGATCCGCTTTCTGGCGGGCATCGCCCGGCCCCACGTCGGGATCGTCACCAATGTCGGCCCGTCCCATCTCGAGCGCCTGGGCAGCGTCGAGGCCATCGCCAACGCGAAGGTCGAGCTGCCCGAGTCGCTGCCGGCCAACGGCTGGTGCATCCTCAACGCCGACGACCCGCACGTGGCGGCGATGGCCGCGCACACCCGGGCCCAGGTCTTCACCTACGGCCTCGCGCCCGGGGCCAACCTGCGCGCCGACGCGGTCGTAAGCTTTGGCCTCGACGGGATCGCCTTCGAAGCCCACCACGCCGGCGCCAGCGTCCCGCTGCGTCTGCCCCTGGTCGGCAGGCACAGCGTCTACACGGCCCTGGCCGCCATCAGCACCGGCCTGGTGCTGGGGATGAGCTGGCACGAGATCATCGCGGGCCTGAGTGACCCCGAGGTGCAGGCGCGCGTCAGTATCGTAGCAGCGCAGGGTGGGGCGACTATTATCGACGACACCTACAATGCCGCCCCCGCCTCGACACTTGCCGCCCTCGACCTGCTGGCCGACCTGCCGGGCCGCAGGCTGGCCGTGCTAGGGGATATGCTCGAGCTCGGCGCCGCCGAGGAGCCGGGCCACCGTGAGGTCGGCCGCCGCGCCGCCGCGCTGGTCGAGACCCTGATCACGGTCGGGCTCCGGGCCCGCTGGATCGCCGAGGCGGCCCTGGCCGCGGGGATGCCACCCCGCCAGGTGATCGTCTGCGAGACAAATGAGGCGGCAGTCGCCGCCCTGGGCCCGCGCCTGGGGCGGGGCGACCACGTGCTGATCAAGGGCTCCCGCGGCATGGAGATGGAGCGCATCGTCACGGCACTACGTCGTCGCCTGGAAGAGGAGTAACTCGTGCAAGTCTTACGTGCGGTGCTGGTGCAGGATATGGCCCGCGCACTGCTGCTCGCCGCGGCAGCTTTTGTGCTGACCCTGTTTGTCGGCGCGTGGTGGGTCCGCTTCGCCCGCCGCCATAAGCTCGGCAAGCAGATCCGCATCGATGGCCCGCAGAGTCATATAACCAAGATGGGCACACCCACCATGGGCGGCGTGATGATCGTGAGCACCGTGGTTGTGCTCACAGCTCTCTTCAATCTGGTCGACCGCTGGTCGATGCTGCTGCCCCTGGCCGTGCTGATCAGCTTCGCCGTCCTTGGCGGGGTGGACGACTGGATGACCCTCACCGCCTCGAAGTCGAAGACCTACGGCTTCACGGTGCGCTACAAGTTCTGGCTGATGATGGCCGTGGCCTTCATCGCCAGCCTGGCGCTTTACCTGCCGCCGCCCTTCGGCCTTGCCCACGAGGGCAGGCTACAGATCCCGCTCGTCGGCCAGCGCGACATTGGGCCGTGGTTCATCCCGATCGCCACGCTGATCATCGTCTTTATCTCGAACGCGGTGAACCTGACCGACGGCCTCGACAGCCTCGCCGGCTGGAACCTGACCCTGGCCTTCGCCGCATACGGCGTGATGACCTTCCTGGCCGAGCCGCGCCTGACCAACCTGATGGCCTTCTGCTTCACGCTGGTCGGGGCCTGCGCGGCCTTCCTCTGGTACAATGCCCACCCGGCCCAGGTCTTTATGGGCGACCTCGGGGCTCTGGCCCTCGGCGCCACGCTCGCCGTCGTCGCCCTGCAGTCGCAGCAGTGGCTCTTGCTGCCGGTGGTTGGGATTATCTTCGTCGTCGAGGCCGCCTCGGTGATTATCCAGACCGGCTACTTTAAGTGGACCAAGCGCCGCTTCGGCGAGGGCCGCCGCGTCTTCAAGATGGCGCCCCTGCACCATCACTTCGAGCTGCTCGGCTGGAGCCAGGTGCAGGTGACCCAGCGCTTCGTCCTGGTCGGCACCGTGGCCGCGATGGTCGGCATCTCGCTGGCCCTGATCTTCGCCACGCCCAGCGAGCCAAAGCGCCTGGACCAGACGCCCGCCACTCAGATTGTCGAGAGCGTCGGCCAGTAGGCCGGGAAAGCACCATGGAGCTAAGCGGCAAGCGTGTTCTCGTGATGGGCCTGGGTGTGCACGGCGGCGGCCTCGGTGTCGCCCGCTGGCTTCTCGGCCAGGGCGCCCAGGTGACTATCACCGATCTGGCAGACCCCGAGGCCCTGGCCGCCCCGATGGCCGCCCTCGACGAGGCCGCCGCCGCCCTCGGCGCCACGGTCGCCTACACCCTCGGCGGGCACCGGGCCGAGGATTTCACAGCCGCCCAGATGATCGTGGCCAACCCCGCCGTCCGCCCCGACTCGCCCTGGCTCGTCCGCGCCGCCGCGGCCGGGGTGCCCGTCGAGACCGAGATGACCCTCTTCTTCCGGGTTTGCCGTGGCCCCATCCTCGGCGTCACCGGCACCAAGGGTAAGACGACCACGGCCCTGATGCTCGCCGCCATGCTGCGCGAGCGCCACCTCGACACTGTGGCGGCCGGTAATCTGCGCGTCTCGGCCCTCGAGGCCCTCGAGATGATCGGCGAGCAGACGCCCGTCGTGCTCGAGCTGTCCAGCTTCCAGCTCGAGCGCCTGGGCGGGGCGGGCCTCAGCCCGCGCTACAGCCTGGTCACGAACCTCTCGCCCGACCACCTGAACTGGCACGGCTCGATGGAGGCCTACGCCGCGTCCAAGCGCCAGATCTACCGGCACCAGGGGCCCGACGACGTGGTTGCCCTGAACGGCGCCGACGACGGCAGCGCCGAGTACTGCACGCTCTGGGAGGATGGGCACCCTGTCGGTGGGCGCCCGATCTGGGTCGGCGCGGGGCCCCACTGGTCGCGGGCCCACAGCCGCTATCCGCAGCCCGTGGTGCGGGCGGTCGACACGAGGGTCGAGCTGCGCCGCGACAGCGTCCTCTGGTCCGACGCCCGTGGCATCTTCGGCCAGCCCACGCCGCTGCAGGGCGAGCCGCTCTTCGCCCGCGGCGACCTGCGGCTGCCCGGGGCCCACAACCTCTACAACGCGATGCTGGCCGCGGCCCTCGCCCGGGCCTACGGCATCGACGCCGAGGCCATCCGGGCGGCTGTGCGGGGCTTCGCTGGGGTCGAGCACCGGCTCGAGCTGGTGCGCGAGCTCGATGAGGTGCGCTATGTCAACGACACCACGGCCACCAACCCGGCCGCCGCCCTGGCCGCCCTGGCCGCCATCGAGACGCCGATCGTCCTGATCGCCGGCGGGGCCGACAAGCAGCTAGACTTCCGGGTCCTGGGCGCGGCCATCGTCCGGCGGGCCAAGGCCCTGGTCCTGCTCGAGGGCTCGGCCACGCCACCTCTGCTGGAGGCTATCAGCGGGTGCGACGTGCGGCTTGAAGATACCGCGCTCGGGACGATCAGCGGCCCGTACAGCGACTTCGCCCAGGCTATCGCGGCCGCCCGCGAGCTGGCGGGGCCGGGCGAGACGGTGCTGCTCTCGCCCGGGTGCGCGAGCTTCGGCATGTTCCGCAACGAGTTCCACCGTGGCGAGGAGTTTCGCCGCATCGTCGGGGAGCTGAACCAGCGGTGAGCCAGCCACCAGACGATAACGACGAGCTCGAGCGGGCCCTGCGGCGCATGGAGGGCGAGTTTGGCCCGCGCCGCCCGCGCGAGGGCGCCGAGGGGCCAGGGCAGCCCGGCCCAGGCCCAACCTATGGCGACGCCCGACCGATCCCCACGCCCCGCGTCCGGGCGCAGGGTCTGCCATCGACACGCCCGCGGGCGGTCTGGGCCATCCTGTGGGCGATCGGGCTCATCTATGTGGTCAGCTGCCTGCTCAGCGGAAGCCTCGTCCAGCCTGACCTGCCGGTGCTGATCCTGCTTGGCGCCAAAGAGAACACCCTGATCGCCGCGGGCGACTACTGGCGCCTGATCAGCGCGACCTTCCTGCACGCCAACCTGATCCATATCTTCTTTAATGGCTACGCGCTCTTCGCCCTGGGGCCCGAGAGCGAGCGGATCTACGGCACAGGGCGCTTCCTGGCCCTCTACTTCCTGGCCGGGCTGGGCGGCAGCGTCGCCTCGTACCTCTTCTCGCCGGCGCCCTCGGTGGGCGCCAGCGGAGCGATCTTCGGCCTGATCGGCGGCCTCGGGATCTTCTACTACCTGAGCCGGCAGGCCCTCGGCGAGTTTGGGCGGGCCCAGACACAGAGCATGGCCGCGATCGCGATGGTTAATCTGATTATCGGCTTCGCCTCGGCCGGGGTGATCGATAACTGGGGGCACCTTGGCGGGCTGCTGGCCGGCGTGGTTGCCGGGGCCGCTCTCGCGCCACGCCTCAGCGTCATCCCTGACCTCTACCCGCCGGTTATTGCCCGCCGCTTCCTACCCTGGGGGTGGGCCGCCGTCCTCGCTCTCGCCCTCATCCTCATCGCTCTCGTGGTGCTCCTGCCCGGCGCTGCCTGACGTGCCGGTTGCGCACCGCCCTCTCCTTCGTCCTACCCCGATTGGGGGGCAAGCCCTGGTGCGCTGCAAGGAGGTATGGACGTGCCCGAACGGACCAATAAGCCCGACTACGTCTTGCTCGCCGCCGTAGGCTCGCTGGTGGCCTTCGGCCTGGTGATGGTCTACAGCGCCAGCTTTGTCGAGGCCTTCAACCGCTACGAGAATCAGTACTTTTACCTGCTGCGCCAGATGGTGGGCGCGGCGATCGGCACCGCCGGCCTGCTGGTGGTCCAGCGCATCGACTACCGGCTCTGGCGCAAATACTCCGTCCACCTGATGGGCGCGTGCCTGCTGATGCTCTTCCTGGTGCTGGTCCTGCCGGCGTCGATAACCGAGGTGAACGGCTCGCGCTCGTGGATCCGCCTCGGCGAGGGCGGGGTCTTCGGCCTCTTTAGCGTCCAGCCCTCCGAGATCGCCAAGCTCACGATCATCATCTACTTCGCCGACTGGCTCTCGCGGCGCAGCGAGAAGCTCGCCAATGTGACCTACGGGCTCATCCCGTTCAGCGTGATGCTTGGCCTCGTCTGCGGCCTGGTGATGCTGCAGCCCGACCTGGGCACGACGGTGGTGCTGGTGCTGATCGCCGGCACGGTCTACTTCGCGGCCGGGGCCAACGTCTGGCATATCGTCGGCGCCCTTGGGCTTGGCGCTGTGGTCTTCTGGTTCCTCGTCGGCGTGATGGGCTTCCGCAACTATCGGATCCTGGCCTTTCTAGACCCCGAGAAATACTACAGCACCTTCGGCTTTCAGCCCACCCATGCCCTCTACGCGCTCGGCAGCGGCGGGGTCTTTGGCCAGGGCCTCGGCCAGGGGCGCCAGAAATTCCAGTGGCTGCCCCAGGCCCACACCGACACGATCTTCGCGATCATCGGCGAGGAGCTAGGCCTGGTGGGCACGCTGGCCGTGATGGTGGCCTTCGCGATTATCGCCTTCAGAGGCTACCGCATCGCCGGGCGGGCGCCCAGCCCCTTTGCCGCCCTCGTGGCCGTTGGCATCACCAGCTGGCTCGTGCTTCAGGCGCTGATCAATATCGCCGTCACCACCTCGCTGATCCCGTTCACCGGCCTGACCCTGCCGTTCCTCTCCTACGGCAGCACTTCGCTATATACCTGTATGATCGGCGTGGGCATCCTGCTTAACATCTCGAAGTTTATGGTCCGGCATCAGCCCCAGGAGATCACCGATGGCCCGATCATCCGCCGCGGCCCGGCCCTCAGCTTCCTCAACAATCTTGCTGTGTGGCGGGGGCACGGGCGGCCACGTCTATCCGGCACTGGCGGTGGCCGAAGCTATCGGAGGCGCTAGCGCGCGGGCCGCAGACCGCGGGCCGCAGACTGTGGCGGCGGCCGGCGGTCGGTGGTCGGTCGTCTATATCGGGAGCGTGGGCGGTATGGAGGAGCGGATCGTCGCACATGAGAGCAGCTTACCCTTCCGGGCGCTTCCGGCGGCGGCGCTGCGCGGGCGCGGCCCTGTGCAGCTGGCGCGCGGCGCCCTCACCACTGTCGCGGGTGTCGCGGCCGCCTCCCGGCTCATCGACGAGCTGCGGCCGGCGGCGGTCCTCGGAACAGGCGGCTATGTCTGCGTCCCCCTGTTCCTCGCCGCGCGCGCCCGGGGCGTGCCGACGATGGTCTACCTGCCCGACGTCGTCCCCGGGCTGGCCGTCAGGCTGCTCTCGCGCATCGCCACCCTGACGGCGGTGAACGTCGAGGATGCCCTGCCCCGCCTGGGCCTGCGCCCTGGCCAGACCCGGGCCTTAGTCACCGGCTATCCGGTGCGCGGTGAGCTGTTCGGGCAGGATCGGGCGGCCTGCCGGCGAGCCTTCGGGCTCGATGGCGAGCTGCCCGTGGCCATAGTCTACGGGGGCAGCCGCGGCGCGCGCAGCGTGAATCGGGCCGTCGAGGCGCTGCTGCCCGACCTGCTCGAGCACTGCGCGATCATCCATGTCTGTGGGCGCGAGGGCGACGTATCATGGCTGCGGGCCTCGTCCGAGCGCTTGCCAGATCGGCTACAGGTACGTTATAAGTTGTACGAGTACCTGGAGAGTGGGGAACGATCGATGGTCGCGGCCTTCGGCGCGGCCGACCTGGCGATCTGTCGCAGCGGTGCCTCGACCCTGGCCGAGCTACCTGCGGCGGGCCTGCCGGCCGTGCTAGTGCCATACCCGTACGTGCACCAGGATGAGAACGCCGACTACCTGGTGCGCCGCGGGGCCGCCGTTAAGGTCGCCGATGCCGCGATGCTCGGCGCGGGGCGCCCCAACGAAGGGGCTCTCTTTCGTGAGGTGGTCCGACTCTTAGACGACAAACACGAGCGACAACGCATGGCTGAGCAGAGTCGGGCGCTGGCTCGGCCAGACGCAGCGCAGAGTCTGGCCGGGGCGCTCCTCGGGCTGGCCGCAAGGAGTGGTGGCTGATGTTTTCTATCGAGGCTGGTCGCCTGTTCGCTCAGTGGCTCGTCCTGGCGCCCGTGGCCCAGGCGAGCATCACGCTCAACCTCAGCGGCTTCGCCCTGCTGGTGATCTTGCTAGCCCTCGGGGCCTACTGGGGTTATCAGCAGGGGTTCCGCAACCTGATCACCATCGCCCTTTGGACGATCGTTGGCTATGTGACCACCGTGCAGGGTGGCAATGTGATCGTCGACATTATCAACCGCTTCTGGCAGAACGGGCCACGCCTGGTGGCCTTCGCCGTCGGCCAAGACCCGGACTCGGTGGCCCAGCTCGACCCGCTCATCCAGCCGGGCTTTCAGATCCCGCTGTTCTTCCGCTTCGTCGCCTTTATCGCCCTGATCCTGCTCGGCTTCTTCTTCAACCGCAAGGCGACCTGGCGCGGCGCCCCCAACGAGCCCCTCGCCAAGCCGCTTGGCCTCTTCGTCGGCGCCCTCATCCTCATGCTCTGGACCAACGCCGCGGTGACCTTCTGGGAGGAGTTTGTGGCTGGCGGCGGCGGCTTCGGCGGCCCCATCGCCCAGCTGCTGAACACGCTCCCCAATGTTAGTGTGCTGATGCCGTCGCTGATCGCGGTCTTCTTCCTGATCATAATCGTGCTGATCGTCTTCAACTTCCCGAAGGTCTGGCAGGCCGGCGGCGGGAAGAAATGATGCGGTAGCCGGCGGGGACTCTCCAGGTTTATGCACTACCATATCGTCGGTATCGCGGGCGCCGGGATGAGCGCAATCGCGAACATCCTGCTCGATCGGGGCCATGTGGTCAGCGGGTCGGACCCGGCGGCCAACCGGCTCACCGCCGCCCTGGTCGCCCGCGGCGCCACGATCTTCCAGGGCCACAGCCCGGCCTATGTGGCCGGCGCTGACACCCTGCTGGCCACGGCCGCCGTGCGCCCCGACCACGTCGAGCTCGTGGCCGCCCGCGCGGCCGGCATCTCTGTTATCGGCCGGGCCGACCTCTGGCGCCAGTGGTCGCGCGAGCGGTCGGTGATCGCTGTGACCGGCACCCACGGCAAGACCACCACCAGCGCGATGATCGCCGTGGCCCTGCGCGCCGCCGGGGTCGCCGCCGGCTACCTGATCGGCTCCGAGGTGCCCGACCTCGGTGGGAATGCCGCCTGGGGCGACCCGGCCGCCCCGCTCGTGGTCGAGGCCGATGAGTATGAGCGGGTCTTCCTCGCCCTTACCCCCGATGTGGCCGTGATCACGAACGTCGAGTGGGATCACCCCGACATCTACTCGACGGCTGAGGACTACCAGGCCGCCTTCCGGCAGTTCGCCGCGAGCGTGGGCAGCCCGGGCCGCTTGCTGCTCTGCGGCGATGACGCCGGGGCCATGGCCCTGGGCCTGCCCGCGGCGACGCTCTACGGAATCGAGGAGCGCCTGGCCGTCGACCCGGTCTCGTGCCGGCTCGCGCCCCTCGATTGGACCGCCAGCGGTGTGACGACAACCGGGGCCGGCGGCGTCACATTTGATGTGTGGCGCTACAACCGGCGCCGGATGGCCCAGCAGCGGGCTGGCAGCCAGGAGCTGCTGCTGCCCGGGGCCCACAACGTCCGCAATGCCCTGGCCGCCCTGGCCGCGGTTGACCTGGCCGGCGCGGACTTGGCGGCGGCCTCGGCGGCCCTGGCGCGCTTCAGGGGCACGGCCCGCCGCTTCGAGCTGAAGGGCGAGGTCGCGGGCGTGACGGTGATCGATGACTATGCCCATCACCCCACCGAGGTGCGGGCGACCCTGGCCGCTGCGCGGGCCCGCTACCCGGGGCGACGCCTGGTGGTTTACCTGCAGCCCCACACCTTCAGCCGGACCGAGGCTCTGCTCGATGACTGGGCCGGCGCCTGCGGCGACGCCGACCTGCTGCTGGTGGGTGATATCTACGCTGCCCGCGAGCAGGGCGACGCCCCAGGCCTGGCCCGCGCCCTGTCGGCCCGTATCGCTGCCACAGGGGTGGACGCTCGACCGGCGGGCGATGTGCCCGCCGCCGCCGCCGCCCTGATCGCTGTCGTCCGCCCCGGCGATGTCGTTCTTACCCTTGGGGCCGGGGACGGCGACCGGGCTGGCGCAGCCCTCCTGACAGAGCTGGGAGAAACGGCTTGACCCCACCTATCCCGCTGCACGAGCACGAGCCGATGGAACGTCACACCTCGTGGCGGGCCGGCGGCGCGGCACGCTACTACGCCGAGCCGGCAATGTCCGAGGAGGCCCGCCGCCTGGCGGCGTGGGCGCGCGAGCGAGGCCTGCCGCTCGTCTGGGCAGGCCGTGGCACCAACACCCTCGTCCGCGACGAGGGCTTCGCCGGCCTGATCGCCGCCTATCGCGCCCAGGCCTGGCAGCTCGACGAGGCGGGCGACACAGCCCTGCTGTCGGTTGAGGCGGGCGCCCCGATGGCGGGCCTCGCCCGTCGCCTCGGCGCTATGGGCTGGGCCGGCCTGGCCTGGGCCGAGGGGCTGCCCGGTACTGTAGGCGGCGCCGTCGTCGGCAATGCCGGGTGCTACGGCGGGGACGTCGCCGGCATCCTGCACAGCGCCGAGATTCTGATCGGCGAGATGGTCGAGACCTGGCCCGTGGCGCGTCTGCGCTACGATTACCGCACGAGCGCCCTGAAGGGCGCCACCGACACAGATGCCCCGCCCCTGGTCCTCGCGGCCACCTTCCGCCTGACCCGGGGCGACCCGGCCGAGCTGGCGGCGCATATGGCGGCCATCGCCGCCCAGCGCAAGAGCAAGACGCCCGCGGGCAGCTCGTGCGGGAGCGTGTTCAAGAACCCGCCCGGCGAGAGCGCGGGCCGCCTGATCGAGGCGGCGGGCCTGAAGGGGCACGCTGTGGGCGATGCCGTGATTAGCTCCGCCCACGCCAACTATATCGTCAACACCGGCGCCGCTACGGCGGCTGATATCCTGGCCCTGATCGAGATTGTCCGCGCCGAGGTGCTCAGACAATTTGGTGTTCCGCTCGAGCTGGAAGTCCGCATTCTGTAGAGCGGGTCTAAGGGGGCCTGGCCCCCTTGCATCCCCACGGTCACCTAATGAGTAAGAAGACAA
Source organism: Chloroflexales bacterium (assembly GCA_013336035.1). Taxonomy (GTDB): domain Bacteria; phylum Chloroflexota; class Chloroflexia; order Chloroflexales; family Chloroflexaceae; genus CAIWXH01. Next base: position 1,256 of record JAAXUL010000053.1, on the reverse strand, counting down.
ATGTCGTAGTCTTGTTTGGCGGGCAGAGCGGTGAGCACGAGGTCTCGCTGGTCTCGGCACACGCCGTGATGGCCGCCCTCGACCCCGAGCGCTACGAAGTGCTGCCGGTGGGCATCACCAAGGCGGGGCGCTGGCTCGCCGGCCCGGGCGCCCACGCCGCCCTGGTGGCCGCCGCCGACCGGGCGCAGCTGCCGACCAGCTTTCAGCCCCGCGAGGTGGCGTCGGCTCTCTCAACGCAAGAATTCTCCATTCTTAATTCTCAACTCTCAATTGATGTAGTCTTCCCGGTCCTCCACGGGCCCATGGGCGAGGACGGCACCGTCCAGGGGCTGCTCGAGCTGGCGGGGGTGCCGTACGTGGGCTGCGGGGTCGCCGCCAGCGCGGTGGGTATGGACAAAGCTCTGATGAAGGCGGCCTTCGCGGCCGCCGCCCTGCCCCTGCTGCCCTGGCTGCTCGTGCGGCGCGGCGAGCTCGAGGCTGACGCCGAGGCCGCCTGCGAGCGGGTCGAGGTGGCCCTGCGCTACCCGGTCTTCGTCAAGCCGGCCAATATGGGCAGCAGCGTGGGCGTGAGCAAGGCCAAAGACCGGGCGGGGCTGCGCGCCGCCTTCGCCGAGGCGGCCCGCTACGACCGGCGCATCGTGGTCGAGCAGGGCGTCCCGGCGCGCGAGATCGAGATCAGCGTCCTGGGCAACGACCGCCCCGGCACAAGCGTGCCCGGCGAGATCGTGCCCTCGGGCGAGTGGTACGACTATGCGGCCAAGTACCTGGACGGCGAGTCGCAGATTCTGATCCCGGCGCCCATCGACGCCGATCTGGCCGCGCGGGTGGCCGATCTGGCCGCCCGGGCCTTCCTCGCCATCGATGGCGCCGGCCTGGCACGCGTAGACTTCCTGCTCGACAAAGAGACCGGCGAGCTCTGGCTCAACGAGACCAACACCATGCCGGGCTTCACCCCGATCAGTATGTACGCCAAAATGTGGGCCGCCAGCGGGCTCACCTACTCGGCCCTGCTCGACCGCCTGATCGAGCTGGCCCTCGAGCGGCATCAGGCGAGATTTGGGGGGGGAGCCCCCTGAGCTGAGCGTTGCCACGGGGAGGGGCGCGAGGGCAAGGCCCTCTCCGAAACCCCACCCTTTGCATCCGGGGTCGGGCCCCACCCGACCGGAGGAGGCGCCGAAGGCCATGGACTATAACCAGCCAAATACCCGCGAGCGGATCGCGGCGCGCCGCCAGCGCCAGCGCGGCGCTGCGCCGAG
>JAAXUL010000513.1 GCA_013336035.1 Chloroflexales bacterium | reverse complement strand
ATTGACTGGCAGTTCACGACCGCTGATGCTCGCATTAAGCTCAAGAAGCTGTATCCGACGCTCAACCCGTCAGCATAACTCGGACGCAGTACTAGTGCTGCGCCTGTTGTGGATGCTGCGCGCCGAGGCAAAGCGCCATCCTGTGCGACCCTGTCGCTCGGAGCGGGCGGATGCAATATACCGGGGACCGCAGCACGCCACAGCAACACCAGGCTCGTCTCTCAGGCACAGGTGCGCTCACAAAGGATCAACCGATGACAGCACGGCGACCGTGGCTTGGTGTCGGCCTGTGGGCGCTGTGTACCCTGTTTTGCCTGGTCCTCCCGGTGACCCAGGTGGCGGGATTCGGTGGCCACCCGACAGCGATTGCGCTCGCTAGGATCTGGATGCTGCTCCCATGCCTCCGGATCGCGAGTGCGATGGGCCTGGCCCTGCTGGCCTATCAGGATCGCCCGCCTCTCATCCCGCGACCGTGGCTCGGGCGCTTCCCTGGTGTCGCGGCAAGTGTGCTCTATGGGGCCGGCATAGGCACGCTGGTTGCAGACTTTTGGGGATCACAGCCGTTTGCGCTGGAGCACTCCTCACTCCTCTTGCTCGGCGGCGCGTTCCTCTACGGGCTGTGGAGCATCAGTGTCCCGACCACGTCATTCGCTGTCCGACGCTGGGCTGCGCGCCTGCTGGCCCACAGGGCTAGAAGCCACCGCCGGATAATTCTGGCCTTACCTGTGGGCTCGCACCCCATGCGCCGGGGCGGGCCCTGTGACGCCCGTGAACCATGAGGCCCAAAGGAGTAGGCCCTGTGGTTCACAGCGCCAGGGCAACGCCGTGGATAGTGCTGGTCGGTGCAGGGATGAGCCGCTGGAGCCAGGCATCAATCCGCTCCAGATCGCCGGGTGTGAGTCCGCGGCAGTCCTGTGCGCGATCTATTGGCCCGCGCTCCTGCTCGTAGCCCGCGAGGATGAATGTGTCGACGAGGCCGGTCTCTTCGCGCAGGGCACAGGCGATGCGCTCGACATCGATGGACGGCATGGCCGGATCAAGGATAGCACCGCAGACGTCCTGGCGCTCGGCGTAGGCACTTGCCAGGATGGCCGTGCCGTCGAAGCAGGCCAGGGCCGTCATCCCATGGCGAGCCACGAGGCGAGCCAGCGCGACACGTTTCGGGGCGTTCGGGGTCGCAATGAGGATCAGCGGGGGCTGTTCGGCGATACACATTGGCATAGGCCTACCATCTAACTGATGATGTGGCCACAATGCCCCGGCGGTCCATCCAGGCCCCGTTACCTGGCGATGCCCCACTATTCTACCATCAAACGATCTGCCAGGCTTCATGCTGCCTTAACCGGCGCTTGATGGGCTCATCATAGTCACCTCAGATTCTATCAGCGCTCAACCCTGGCTTAACGCCCGCTTCATCGAGGCATAACGCCCGTGTCGTACGCTACGTGGTGCTACGCGAGAACGAAGGAGGCCACGCATGCACAAGGTGATCGTGTCGCCCGCCGTCCGGCTGCTGCCCCTGCTGCTGATCGTCGCCACGCTCGTTGCGCTGCCCGCCACCATCCCCACCGCCCGCGCCCAGGCTCCTACCCCCTACGCCGCGCTGGTGGGGCGGGCCGTCCTGCCCGCCGACACGTTTGCCGCCGGCCCGCCGTCCGGCTTCGCCGTGACCGGCAACACCAACGGCCGCCGCGTGCCGTTCGCCAGCCAGCCGGTGCAGGGCTTCAGCGCCGTCCTGCCCCTGTGGAACGGCCATGTGCTCGCTCTCTCCGATAACGGCTTCGGCGCCAAGGGCAACAGCGCCGACTACCGCTTGCGCTGGTATGAGCTCGCGCCCAACTTTGCGAGCGGCGCTGTCGCGGTCGTCGGCTACACCGAGCTGCGCGACCCCGACCAGCGCATCCCCTTCCCGATCGTCAATGGCGCTGGCGACCGGGTGCTGACCGGCGCCGACTTCGACCCCGAGTCCTTCCGCCAGGCCCCCGACGGCAGCTTCTGGGTTGGCGAGGAGCTTGGGCCGTTCCTGCTGCACCTGGACGCCACGGGGCGTCTGCTCGAGGCTCCTATCCCCACGCCTGTGCCCGTGGCCCTGCAGCCCTTCGCCCGTGGTCTTGACACCGTCACGTCGCCCGACCACCCCGACTTCGTCAGCCTGCCCAGCGCTGACGCCCGTCGCGCCGCCGCGAACCTGCCCAGCAGCCGCGGCTTCGAGGGCATGGCCCTCAATACCAGCGGCACGAAGCTCTACCCCCTGCTGGAGGGCCCGCTCGTGGACGACCCGGTGCGCACCCGGCTGCCCCTCCAGGAGTTCGACCTCGCCACCAAGCGCTACACGGGCAAGCTCTGGTTCTACCCTCTGGAGGCGCCCAGCAACAGCATCGGCGATATGACCGCGATCAACGACACCGAGTATCTGGTGATCGAGCGTGACCAGGGTGAAGGCGCCAGCGCCCAGCTCAAGCGCATCTACAAGGTGAACCTGGACAAGGTTGCCGAGGGCGGCATGCTGCAGAAGGAGCTGCTGGTCGACCTGCTCCAGATCGACGACCCCACCGGCATCACCAGTGCCGAGCCAGGCGCCATCGGTCTTGGCACGGTCTTCAAGTTCCCCTTCCTCACCATCGAGAGCGTCTATCCAGTGGACGAGCGCACGCTGCTGGTGATCGATGACAACAACTACCCCTTCAGCTCCGGCCGGCGCCCCGGCCTGGCCCCCGACGACGACGAGATCATTCTGCTGCGGCTCCCCAAAGCGCTGAACCTGGAGTAGCGGAGGCAGCAGGGTGGAGCGCCAGGCGCTCCACCCTGCGCAACGATGCGCTATCGCCGGGGACGTGTACTACGGCTCTGGAGCATCAGGTGCTTGGACTCCCCCTGCGTCAACGCTGTCGCCGTGCGGCGTAGCTGCCCACTCAGCTGCCGGTCGCCCAGAGGGCCAGGAGCCCTACGGCGCGCTGGCGCAGCTCGTCACGCGCCGCGCGGAAGGCGGCCAGCTGGGCGTCGGGGTCGATCACGGCGGCCGGGTCGGGAATGCTCCAGTGCAGCTGGGTCGTGGCCTGGGGCCAGACCGGGCATTCCTCGCGGGCAATGTCGCAGACTGTCACCACGACATCGGGGCGCAGCTGGGCCAGCACGTCGACGTGCTTGGCATGGTGGTGCCCGATATCGACGCCCACCTCCGTCATCACCTGCTCGGCCAGGGGGTGCAGGGCGGACGGCTGGGTCCCGGCGCTGCGCACGATGACCCGCCCGGCGCTGAGCGTGCGCAGCCAGCCCTCGGTCATCTGCGAGCGGGCGCTGTTCGCCCGGCACAGGACCACCACCGTCAGCGCGGGCAGATCCTGCCGCCCCTGCGTGAACGGGATCGCCAAGGCCGCACCAAGCTGTGCGTAGTGCGCCGTCAGCGCGGGCAAGCTGACTCCATAGTACGTGACGCGGGCGTCGGCGTCGCTTTTATGCAGCTGGACCAGGCCCGCCTGGCGGAGCAGGCCGAGGTGGTAGGAGACCAGGTTCTGCGGGAGGCCCGTGAGCTCAACCAGCTCATTGACCTGCCGGTCACTAGGGCGCAGCGCGCGCAGCAGGCGCCAGCGCGTCTCGTCCGTCAGTAATCGTAAGGCCTCTGCCCCGCCGGGCGCGGCCGCTGCTGGAGGTGAGCTGTCAAGCATTCTATCATTTCTCGCTGATTAAATAGTGTATCCCCCATCGTCTGCCAGGTGCGCTCAAGACCTCGATCGGATGAGACGCCTCTCGGTCTTGCTGATGGTTCAATGGTAACTTTGCTTTCTGTTAAGCTAATTCAGCGCGCCACCCTCTCGCTATTCTAGCGTAGGGCGTCGTGATCGTCAATTACCAGATTGACAGCGGACGGCGGGGCATGTTACTGTATCAATCATCGATGATGTAATTCATAGGAGCTCGCCAATGTCGGTTCCAGTCCCCCCAGCGGAGGCCCGAGCCTTTGCTCGCACGCTTGCCGATGACCTGCCGTGGACGTTGCTCGATGCGCTCCAGCGTGGCGACGCCCGGCGTGATGACCTGAGCGCCGCCACCGGCCAACCCGTGACGATCATCAGCCGGGCCCTGGAGCAACTGGCGGCACTCGGCATCGTTACGAGCCGAGCGAGTGACGCTGACCCTGCCCACGTGTACTATCAGCTGCGTGTGGATCAGATCCGCACCCTGAGCCAGCAGCTGCTGATCGCGCTTCACCCCACGCTCATCCTCGCCGAGCCCGTCCCGTCGGCCCCACTGACGCTCGCCCGCCGGCCACGGGTGTTGTTCCTCTGCACCGAGAACAGCGCCCGCTCGCAGCTCGCCGAAGGGCTGCTGCGCCAGATCAGCCGGGGCATGGTCGAGGCTGCTAGCGCCGGCACCCAGCCTGGCACGGTGCATCCCCTGGTCGTCGAGCTCCTGGGTGATGTGGGCCAGGATCTACGCGCGAAGCACGTGGATCGTTTTCAGGGGCAGCCCTTCGACTATGTTGTGACCGTCTGTGACCGCGCTCGCGAAACCTGCCCGAGCTTCCCCGGTGCCGAGCGGCAGGCCCACTGGTCGATCCCCGACCCCGCCGCTGCCGAGCCGGAAGCCCAGCGGCGCGCCTTTACCCGTACTGTCACTGAGCTCTCCCAGCGTATCCGCTCCCTCTTGATCTTCATCGAGCGCGAGCAGCGCGCCGCAGCCATGGAGGTGACCCGATGAGCGTGCGTGTTGGCATCAACGGCTTCGGGCGGATCGGACGGCTCGCGCTGCGGGCCGCCTGGGGTCGGTCTGAGCTATCCTTCGCCCATATCAACGAGATCGGCGGCGACGCGGCGGTTAGCGCCCACCTGCTCAGCTTCGACTCGGTGCATGGACGCTGGGATCACGAGGCCCGCGGCGAGGGCGGCAGTCTGACGATAGCGCTTCGCGCCGGCCTAAAGGCCAACGACGGCCAGGCAATCAGCCACAGCAGCCTCAAAGACCCGGGCGCTGTTCCCTGGGCCGACGCGGGGGTCGAGATCGTGCTCGAGGCCAGCGGGAAGTTCCGCACCCCCGAGCAACTCGACGCCTATTTCCAGGCTGGGGTCAAGAAGGTCATCGTCGCCGCTCCGGTCAAAGGCGACGTGCTCAACATCGTGATGGGGGTCAACGACCAGCTGTACGACCCGGAGCGGAATCACCTGGTCACCGCCGCCTCGTGCACTACCAACTGCCTCGCCCCGGTGGTCAAGGTCATCCACGAGGGCCTGGGCATCCGCCACGGGATGATCACCACCATCCACAGCTCGACCAACACCCAGAGTGTGCATGACCAGCCCCACAAGGACCTTCGGCGCGCCCGCGCCTCCAGCCTCTCGCTTGTGCCCACCACCACTGGGTCGGCCACGGCGATTGGCCTGATCTTCCCCGAGCTGCGCGGCAAGCTCGACGGCCAGGCCGTGCGCGTGCCGCTGCTCAACGCCTCGCTGACGGATTGTGTGTTCGAGGTCAACCGCCCCACGACGGTCGCCGAGGTGAACGGGCTGCTCCAGGCTGCGGTCGAAGGCCCGCTCCAGGGCATCCTGGCCTACGAGACGCGCCCCCTGGTCTCGATGGACTTCGTGACCAACCCGCACTCGGCGATCGTCGACGCGGCCTGCACGATGGTCACCAACGGCACCCAGGTGAAGATCTATGCCTGGTACGACAACGAGTGGGGCTACGCCAACCGCTACGTCGAGCTGGCGCGAAAGGTGGCACTGGCCCTATGAGCACCCCCGATACGGCGCGCGTTGAAGGGGCGATGCCTCCTGACCCGGCGGCCCTAGCGAAGCAGCGGGCCGACCTCCGCAACTACATGCTGGTCACCGGCGCCTACTGGGCCGATACGCTCACCGACGGCGCCATCCGCATGCTGGTGCTGTTTTACTTCTACCAGCTGGGCTACACGCCCTTCCAGGTGGCCTCGCTCTTCCTGTTCTACGAGCTCTTCGGCATCGTGACGAACCTCTTCGGCGGCTACCTGGGTGCGCGCTTCGGCCTGAAGACCACACTTTTTCTGGGCCTGGGCACCCAGCTTGTCGCGCTGAGCCTGCTGGCCTTCGCCCCGCCCGCGCTGCTGGTCGTGCCCTACGTCATGCTCGCCCAGGCCCTCTCC
>JAAXUL010000512.1 GCA_013336035.1 Chloroflexales bacterium | reverse complement strand
CGAGGCGCTTGCGACCGAAGAGTATTTCCTGATCGCGGCGCTGGCCCAGGCGCGCTGCTACGCCGAGCTGCGCGAGCCCGCGATGGCACGAGCGATCCTCGGGGATGCAGCGAACGAGTGGCGCGCCTGGGCGCGCACGTTCACCAGGCTCGTGCTGCTGGGCGAGCAGCCCCACCGCTTTCTCTACGCTGATCTCGCGCCGAGCGCGCCTCTCCCCCTGCTCACCTCCTGGCTGGACTTCGCCTACGACAAGCAGGAGGGCTTGAACTGGATCGAGCTGCTGCATTCGAAGCAGGAGCCCTGGTTCTACCATCGCTCATTGGATGCTGAGCCACGCGAGCCGCGTCGCGCGGAAAGCGTTGCAACCAGGGAATTGAAGCTCGCCTTCGAGCGCGAGCGGGTCATCCCGGCCCTGAACAAGCTCGTAGCGCGTGACGGCGTGCTGGCAAGCTACGAGGCGCAGTACGCCCTGATGGAGCAGCACCGGCTGACGCCGGGGGAGCTGGAGGCGAGTATTCAGACATTGGCGCCGAACGACGACGGCGAGGACCAGACGATCCTGGTGCTGCTCGCAGAAGCGGTCGCATCGTGAGGAGGCATCAGTAGTCCACCGATCTCTTCCATCCCACCAGAACATTACGCTACCCACGTCCCAGGAGGACTACTATGCGAAGTGCAAGACCTACACTGCCCCTATTGCTTGGCGGGCTCGCACTGGTGCTGACCAGCGCCTGTGCCCAGACCGCCGCTGTCCCGGCCGCACAGGCGGCCCCACAGCCAAGCCAGACCGCCCGCGTCGTCACCCAGGTGGTGACCCAAGTGGTGACCCAGGTCGTCACCCAGGTCGTTGCCGCCACGCCTGAGCCAGAGCCAACGGCCGCGCCGGATCTGGCAGCCACCGAGGCAGCAGCGGTGCAGGCGACCGCCGCCCAGGCCGCTGCGGTAGCCGAGCAGACCGCTGCCGCCGTCCCGACATCTACAGTCATCCCTACGGCGGTGCCGCAGCCGACCCTTGGCCCCGATATGGGCCACGTCACGCATGGGGGCAACTTGCGCGAGGCGCCCGATGGAGCCGTCATCGGCCAGGTCTGCCCGGGCGATACCGTGACCTATCTGCACGCACAGGGTGAGTGGTACACCATCCGTATTGAGCAGGTCGTAGCTGACTGCGTCCCCAATCGGGTAAAAATCAGCAACGTAGGCTGGGTCCACCAGAGCCTGCTGACGACGCCCCAGATGAGCGTGCCGACCACCACGCCGGCACCCACACCCGAGGTGCAGGTGTTCAACCAGGCGCAGCGGATTGGACCGATCCGCGAGTCGTTCTCGAATGAGAGCTACTCATCGGAGATTACCCTGCTCGAGCTCCGCTGGTCGCAGGGCGCTAGCTTTATGGAGGCCGGGAACGGCAAGGTCTACGCGCTCGCCACAATGCGGATCAAGAACCTTGGGCCGAATGCGCAGCGCAACGTCAGCTCGATCATGTTCAAGGCGCTTGATGCCAGAGGTGTGCTGAGCGATGCGAAACTGTTCTATGGCGAAGGGTGCGAGATGGAGTGGGTTGATCTTACGCCCGGCGGCGTCATTGAGGGCTGTATCGCCTTCGAAGTTCCTGACAGCGGCAAGCTGAGCCTCATCTACGCCCCGTACCTATTCGAGAATCTCCAGCCAGGCCGTTACTTGTCCTTTACCTTACGACCCTAAACTACTCATATGGGCGGCGCCATTCGCCAACCGACTGGTGCCGCTCAGCTCACTGGGAGATATTTCATGACATCCTCGCTCCGTATCGCCACCTGGAACCTCAACCGCCCTGGCCCCTCTGGCGTAGAGCGCAACGCTGCCATCGTCGCCAAGATGGCCGAGATCAATGCCGATATCTGGGTGTTGACCGAGACGAACGTCTGCATCTCGCCCGGCCCCGCATACAACGCCTGGTCGTCCCCAGCCAACGCACCGTTCCGCCGCCGTGGGGAGCGGGCGACGATGATCTGGTCACGCTTGCCTATCCGGCGTAGCCTCCCAACCTTTGCGGGCATGGTGCTCCGGGACGATGCGGCTGACCCCGTCTACCCGAGCTACTCCGTGCTGGGTGAGCACGCCTCACCGGCGGTCTGCGCCGAGATCGTGACCCCGATCGGCCCATTGCTGATCTATGGCACGATCATCACCTGGTTTGGCGACAAGGGCCCCCACGAGGCTTCCACGTACGAGGAGGAGCAGCGCCGGTCGATCCCACTCTACAGCGATGACTGGGCGCGCCTTGCGGTCGAGGGACCGCTGTGTGTCGCCGGAGACTTTAACGCCCGCGTCTGCACGCCCACTGATGGTATTCGTGCTGAAACCAAGGTGACGCGCGAGTTGATCAACGCGGCGCTATCGTCCAACAAGCTTGTGTGTACGACCGAGAGTCTGGGCTATTGCATCGATCATATCTGCCTGAGCCGCACCTGGGCCGAGCGCGCCGGGCCGCCGCAACAGTTCCAGCAACCTTATAAGAGCCCTCAGATCCCGGTGAGCGACCACCAGGGAGTATTCATCGATCTCAGCCTCGCCTGATCCCTTTCGGCATCACGCCTCGTATATCTACACAGGCGCGATGCCGAGCAGCTATACACAGTTCCTGTCGACCTACTGAGGGCTCCGACATCAAATGAGGCTTTCATGAATAGCAAACCATTACATGTCATTGCACTACGGTACTGTGTTGATGATTTGCCGGGTGCAAGCATCCCTCATGCTCGCCTGCAAAAGATTCTTAGCTGTCTCCAATGTGGTGGGCAACTAACTCAACTCTCACTTGGTTTCTTACAACAGCAGGGCCTGCATACGTTGCATCGCCTTGCCATTGGTGAGTTGCCTTATGACAGTTTTCATGAACTGGCGCTTACTGAACAAGCCATTCGTATTCAGGCTGCGACGGCTGCTAAACTAGCGCGTGAAGCTGAAGCGCGGATCGAAGAGGAACAGAGACAGTTGGCGTATGCGGCTCGCCTCGCACGAGAAGAGGAACAGAGACAGTTGGCGTATGCGGCCCAGCTCGCACGAGAAAGCGACCCAACCTATCGAGCCAAGATCAAGAATCAACAACTGCGCGCCCGATACGGTATCTACGATTTTGTTGAGCCACAATACTTTGGTCGGTTGATGAGCATCTTGAAAAGGGTGGACGCTGACCAACGGTTGGAAGAGGAAGACTCGGTGTGGTTGTCAACCGTAGGTAAGGATTACTTCACAGATGAGCTACGAATTGCATACCATCGACTAGAGGCAGAGTTTTTTGCCAGTGAGTTTCATAAGACACACGACCCCTGGGCAGCGATCAATGCCAGCAGCCATTATCGCAAGTGCGATCAGGCACATGATGCTGATGCCCTCCTCAGCCCCATTAATATCGAGCATCAATCGCCCAGGATCCAGGCAGCGCTCTGTACGACACACGGTGGTGCGATGAGAGACATGAAGCGCTGGGACGAGGCGCTGCGCCTTGGCGAGCGAGCGCATGCACTCCAACCCAAGGATTATCGCCCTTGTACCCTTCTTGGGGCAATCCATATGGAAACTGGACAGTACGACCAGGGCAAAGCATGGTACGACAAAGCAATCGAACGAGGTGCGACGGCTGATGCTGTTGATCGGGATATCCGCACCATCCTCTCCCGACTTACCCCATCTCGGCGGAGAGATTTGGAAGATTTCTTGATCCAAGAAGACCCAAGGCGATTTGCATGGGTACAAAAGAGGCGAGGCTCACCACGCCACCGCAGGTAACCACTTGTCACTCAACTGCCAAACTTGAGGCTCTTGTCTCAATTCCAATAGGATTTCTGTACATGCACAGGCCGTTTATGCTACCCTTAGGAAGATCTCCTTTCCGCATTGTTCATGCCCTCAAGAAGTCTGATGTCATCTGAGCCAGCCACCTTCACGCCCGCCCAGCTCGACGCGCTCCTCGCCTTCCTGCCGCTCTTCGAGCGCCCAGGGTACTCCTTCGGCGAGTGGCAGATCCAGCGGGGCGTCTTCCCGTTCTGGGCGGAGAGCCCCGAGGTCGCCGCGTTTATCCAGGCGATCCACCGTGAGCAGTTCATCGCTCCATTCGATTGGGTGAGCTGGGCCGAGGAGGCACGTCGCTACACCGAGGGCGGCGACGAGGCGCTCGCGACGGCCGACCTCGACACCCTGCGCAAGCTGATCACCGCGTACGTGCGGGCTGATCGCTTCTCGGAGGGCACGCTCGCGTCGCTCTTTCAGAACGGGCAGATCACTGCTGTGCTGCGGCGCCTCAAGCAGATCCGAGCGACTATGATCGCCGAGTAACCTCCTTGGACGGACGATGATAACCTACGAGCTCTCCTTCACCCCGACCTTCTTCAACGAGTCGCTCAACCTGCCGAAGCAGGTCAGCAAGCTGGTCAGCCAGAAGCTCAAAGTGCTTGCCCAGGATCCCCACTCGGCCCAGGGCGATGCGAAGAAGCTCAAGGGCTACGCCAACGTCTACCGGGCACGCGTCGGCGACTACCGCGTCTTCTACAGCATTGGCCAGGGCTGGGTCAAGCTGCTGAGCGTGCGCAAGCGCGACGAGCGCACCTACGAGGACGAGCTCCCCGATGTCGCGCCGCCCCCTGTGATCCCTGACCACGAGGCGCTGGAGCCGCAGGCCCAGGGATCAGGGTTTGGGGTTCAGGGTTCAGAAGTCTGGTGCTCGCTAGCGCAGCCTGACATCGACGTCCAGCCCTCCGAACCCTATCCCCTAAACCCAGAACCCTCTGCTGAACTGCCATATCCGTTGACGGACACGCTCCTGGCCCAGTGGCAGGTCCCGGCGGAGTACCGCCCGGCGGCGCTCGCAGCCTCCACGGAAGATGCCCTACTCGATCTGTCCATTCCCGAGCGCTTTATCAGCCGCATCCTCGACAACCTCTTCCCACGGCCCCTCGAGATCATCGTGGCCCAGCCCGAGTACGTGCTGCCCGAGCCCGAGGCCGTCGAGCGGTTCGCCGAGGAGGACCTGGGCAGCTTCCTGCTTCGCCTCTCTCCCGAGCAGCAGGAGTTGGTCGCCCAGGATCGGCATGGCCCCACGCTGGTCAAGGGTGGCCCCGGCACCGGCAAGTCCACCCTGGCCATCTACCGGGTGCAGCGCTTGCTCGACAAGGGTCTCAGCCGCATCCTGTTCACGACCTACACCAACGCCCTGGTCGGCTACTCGGAGCAGCTTCTCAGCTACCTGCTCGGCAAGGCGCCGACCGACCGGGGCGTCAAGGTGAGCACCGTGGACGCGCTCGCGGCCCACTACTATGCGAAGGGTTGGGGCTGGCCGAAGTTTGCGACGGAGGGCCAGGCCCTCGACCTGCTGCGCGAGGCGCTCGCAAGCGCAGCGATCCCGGCGGCCAACGTCTTCGACCAGCAGGTGCGCCGCCAGAGCCTGGAGCGCCTCGGCCCGGACTACCTGCTCCAGGAGTTCCTCAGCGTCATCGAGTCCTGGGGCCTCGATAGCGCTGAGGTCTACCTGGCGATCGAACGCCGCGGCCGGCGCACGCCGCTCAAGCCGAACGTGCGCGAGGCTCTCTGGGCGGTCTACGTGCGCTGGCGCGACCTGATGCGCGCGCAGGGCCTGGTGCTGAACGAGCAGATCCGCCGGGGTGCGCTGGAGGTGGCCCAGGGCCTGGCGCAGAAGCCCTACCAAGCGCTGGTCGTCGACGAGGCCCAGGATCTCTCGCCAGTCGCACTACGCTTCTTGCTGGCCCTGGTCGAGACGCCTGAGCACATCTATCTGACTGCTGACGCCTCGCAGTCGCTCTACCAGCGCGGCTTTCGCTGGAAGCAGATCCACGCGGATCTCAACGTGACGGGCCGCACCCTCCTGCTGAAGCGGAACTACCGCAACACGGCTCAGATCATCGCCGCCTGCGCGACCATTCTGGCCGGGAGCGAGGCGGGCGACGCCGAGAGCATCGCGCAGGAGCCCTCTTCCCATCAGGGCGAGCCGCCGCGCATCGCGATGGTCGCCAGCCCGGCCGCGGAGGTTGCCGCCATCCACGCCTTCTTCACGGAGGCCGCGCGCCGCTACCGGCTGCCGGTCCACGGTGGGGCCGTGCTCTGCACCAGCCAGAGCACCG
>JAAXUL010001352.1 GCA_013336035.1 Chloroflexales bacterium | reverse complement strand
TGACTTCTTGTCACCCCCGTGGGTGATCGTCGCTGCGTATCGCGATCGGCCTATAATGGTCGGGCGTGCCTTTCCTGAGACGTGCCCATCAAGAGGTGTCGCGATGGCATCCCCCCGCTTCCAACGGCTTGCTCCCCCTACGCGGCCGGGCGAGGAGGAAACGAGATGAGCACCACCCACCAGCTCGACAGCCAGACGCCTCGGCCCGTCGATACCGAGGTTCGCCCGACCAAGCGTCCCCCGCGCAGCGCCCAGGAGCGGCTGCGGATCGTGGAGGAGTACGAGTCCTACCCCGCCGGCTCGCCCGAGCGCGGTGCTCTGCTCCGCCGCGAGGGCATCTACTCCTCGGCCATCACCAAGTGGCGTAAGCTCCGCCGCGACAGCTCGCTCTCGGCCCTGGAACCCCAGCCCCCCGGCCCCAAGCCGGCCCCCCGCGACCCCGTCCAGGAGGAGCTTGCCCAGCTTCGCGCCGAGAACGCGCGCCTCCAGGCCCGCCTGACCCAGGCCGAGCTGATCATTGACCTCCAAAAAAAAGTAGTCGCGCTGCTTGGGGCGAGTACCCCGATGACCGAGAAGGCCGAGCCGTAGCCCTCGAGGCCGTGGAGCAACTCGCACCCCAGCTTGGGGGTCGCCCAGGCCTGCGCCCTGCTGGGCGTGCCACGCAGCCACTACTACCGCGCGCGTCAGCGGGCTGCGACGCAGGGCGACACGCACCCAGAACCTCAGGCGCGTCCCCGACCGCCCTCGTGGCGGGCCCTGGGCGAGGACGAACGAGCCCGGGTATTGGAGGTGTTACGCAGCGAGCGCTTCGCCGACCTGGCCCCGCGCGAGGTCTACGCGACCCTGCTCGACGAAGGCACCTACCTTTGCCACTGGTCGACGATGTATCGGCTCCTGCGCCAGGTTCGCGAGAGTAGGAGGCGGCGTGACCACCCACGTCAAGGCTATCGCAAGCCGGAACTGCTGGCTAAACGACCCAGGCAGCTCTGGAGTTGGGACATCACCAAGCTCAAGGGGCTCGCGACCTGGACCTACTTCTACCTCTACGTCATCATCGACGTATTCAGCCGCGTTTAAGACGGCGAAGTATCATCCGAGCACACCGGAGCGCTTCGGCAGTCTGGAGGACGCCCGGGCGTGGGCCCAGAGACTATTCACCTGGTACAACTACGAGCATTACCACACGAGCCTGGCCCTGCTCACCCCAGCCCAGGTTCACCAGGGCTTGACGAGCCGGGTGCTGGCCGCACGCAAGCGTGTGCTGGCGGCCGCCTACGCCAAGCACCCGGAGCGCTTCGTGCGCGGCGAGCCCGCGCCCGCTGAGCCACGCTGGGCTGCGGCGGGCACTGCGACAGCAGTCCTCTCGCGGGCTGCTTGACCCGGCCACTGAGTACGACGAGGTGCTGTACCGCGTCCGCGCCGCCGTGTGCACGGCCATCGGGCGCGCGCTGCGGCTCGCCGGTCGCGCCTGCCAAACACCCGACGAGAACCGCCGCTGCGCCCTGATCGCGCAGGTCGCGGCCAACATCGGCGAGGCGCTCTACCTAACGGTCCTCGCAACTGAGGGAACGATGTAGCCGCGGAGGTATTCCCTTCGCCGAAGCCCACCAGACCAGGCGGCGAAGCTCAAAGCAGTCCGCTCGCTGCCCCTAGCAGCCCTCCCCCGACCCCACCGGGCCACCAGACCAGGCGCGCCCGTGGGGTGGGCGCGCCCTGAGGAAGCGAACACGACCATGCAGCAGCCACTTGGCCTGGAGGAACTCGCCGCCACACTTGAAGCGGGCGACCTGAGCCATTGCTACAGCCCTTCACATCGCGGGCGAGGAGATCGGGGCCATCCGTGACGAGGCCCAGCCCCTCGGCGACACCCTCGAGGCGTTCGAGCTCACAGAGAAGCGCTATCGCGCCGTCGCCGAGCGGGCGATGCGCCAGCTGCGCCAGAGCCGCCAGATCGGGACGCTCCACTTCGAGTGGGTCGAGCCCGGCCGCAACCGGCAGCCCCAACGCACGTTTACAGCCGAGGTTGTCGAGGACGTGATCCTCACCCTCCGCAGCCGCGGTATTGCCGATCTCGCCGAGGTGCTAGACAACGCCGGCGAGGAGGAGAAGGTTGCGAAGGCACACCTGCGCATCTCCCCCATCAAGCCGCCGAAGGAGGCGGCTCCCACGAGCGCTTGAGACCAGCCAGGACGAGCACGAGCTTCCCCTGGCCGCTCTCGCCCGAGGGCAACGCCCCCGGGACTGTCAGCGCATCCGTGGACACACCATGAATGCTCGTCTCAGAATCCCCAAGAGGAACGTATGCCCGCCCCT
>JAAXUL010000052.1 GCA_013336035.1 Chloroflexales bacterium | reverse complement strand
CCGTCCCGCAGCCGAGGTCGAGGGCGGTGGCGCCGCGGCGGAGCGGGACGTGACGGAGCAGCAGGGCGCCAAACGGCGCCGACCAGAGCGGCAGCTCGTCGTAGACGGCGACCAGCGCCGGGTCGCTCAGGTCGGCGGCGAAGGTGAGGTAGTCGGGCTCGTCGGGGCGGTGCATCGTGCGATCTCCTGGGCGGCGGGAGCTCTCAGGTCCTGCCGCTTGCGCCACAGACCTTACCCAAGGCGGCGCCCAAGCATAGGCGATGGGCGGTTCGCTGTCAACGCCGCGAGCACTGGGATCTGTCGGGCACGACGACGTTGGCTCTAATCTGCTGGCGACGCCTCTCCTCAGGATGCGTGACTCAGATGCACGCTTCTTGCTCGATACCCAGGATTAGGCATAAGGCACCTGACCTGCACATCAGCGATTTGCGGGCCTTCTTCCGGCGCTTCTGCTGAGTGGGTCAGGCGCCGCCAACCTGCGGAGCCGCCCCGCCGGGGCGCCGCTGCCCCACACGACCACGGTGGTCAGTCCGTAGCGGAGAGGAAGTGAGAAGCATGTCGAGTGCACAGCTCGTTCGGATCAGCGGTAGCGCTCGGCGTTCGCGCCGGGGTATGTCGCGACCGTTACGGCCTGGGTACAGCAGGTCGCCCGTGGCGAGCCGCCGTTTGCGCCGGCGTCTACGCTTCCGCACCAGGACCGTCCGACATCCCGCGGGGTCATCGCGATCGCCTGGTACGAGTCCGGCGGATGGCTGCACCTGGCGATGCTGCTCATCCTCGTCGCCTCCTTTGGATCGTACCCACTGCTGGCAGCCCACCGCTGGCGCCGTCTACACAGCGGCCCGGCCGTAGGCGCGAGAACCGCAGTGCTGGCCTGGGCGCTTGCCGCGAGCGGGCTCGCCAGCGTCATCGGTCTCAATGGGTACTTCTTCGTCCTCCTGATGAACAACCTGCGGGTCGGGCCGGTCATCGCCGGGCGGCCGCTGCCCTGGCTCGTGCTCCAGCTGTCGGCCTTGGCCACCGCGGCGTTGTCGATGCTCCTACTCTGGTCAGGGTCGGTGCGGCGGGCGGACCTGCCATCGCCCGTGCGGAGACGTCTGCTGCCCCTCGTGGGTGGCGGCCTGCTGTTCATGCCCTGGGGGCTGTACTGGGGGCTGCTGCTGCCGTAGCTTTGGCGCGGCGCCGACCTCATAGATAGCTTGCCTTTAGGCGCGGAAACCGGCAGCTTTAGCGCCGAGAGGAGCGCTCTGCAGCATCAGCGCGCCGAAGGCGGCCGCGCAGAGGTAGGCCAGGGCGTCGGCGGGCTGGCGGCCGCCCTGGTCGGCGCTGATCACCAGGGCGATCACCAGGGCGACGGCGACGCCGAGGAGCAGGTCGCGCAGCCAGGGCGGGGCCTGCCCCGCCTGGCTGGTCGCCTGACTGTCGTCTCGCGTAGCCTCCATCGTGCCAGTGTACCTTCCGCTGGTCTGGCTGTCTGTACGTCAGGAAGCGACAGCGCTGTCGCCTGCTGCGGTACGCCGCCGCCCACATCCCGCGACCCAGGAAGTCGCCCTCAAGCCACTGCGCTGGCGGCGTCTCCGCCGTAGCATACAAGCCGTGAGCCACCGGCGTTATCGGAAGCAAGGCAGGGGCCAATGCAGAAGCTTCACCACTATGACTGGTCGCTGATTGTGGGGCTGGGATGCCTGGCCCTCGTCCACCCGCTGCTGAGCATCACCGGGCTGATGGAGCGCCTCGGCAGGCCCATTGGACCCTGGCTGGTCACCGCGCTGGTCTCCGCCGTCTGGGTGGCGACGGTGGTGCTGGGCCGGGTCCGCGCGCCGCTGGCGACGCTGGTCTTGACCGGGCTGGCCGCCGGCCTGGCGGTGCTCATGGTCGGTGCGCTCCTGGCCCCGGCCAGCACTGGCTGGCCAGATCGCCTGATGCTCAACCCCATTGTCATCGCCGCGGTGCTGGCGAGCAACACGCTGTGGGGCGCGCTTGCCGGGCTGGCGGCCGTGGCCCTGCGATGGGCGCTGGGGATGGACCGCTCGAGTCAGAACTGATGCATAACGAGAGGAGGGAGCCTCATGACTGAGCAACCGATGAGCATACCGAAGGAGACGCCGCGAGCGAGGCGACGCAGCACGCCGGCGCGGGCCACCTGGTATGCCTTCCTGAGCCTCGCCGTCGTCTTCGCGCTGTGTGTTGTCGCCCAGGTCTTCATCGCGGGCCTGGCCGTGTTCATCACCCCGCTTCACTGGGCGCAGCACACCACGTTTGTCCACATCTTCGAGTTCGTGCCGCTGCTGATGCTCGTGGTCAGCGCGGTGGGGCGGCTGCCCGCGCGTCTGCGCTGGCGCAGCGCCGCGCTGTTCGCCCTGGTCTACGCCCAGTACTTCACCGCGAACATCGGCGGGCTGGCCCCGCTGGTCGCCGCGCTGCACCCCGTGGTGGCGCTCGTCATCTTCTGGCTGTCGGTGCACGTCGTCCAGGAGGCGCGGCGAGCGCTGGCGGCGAGCGTGAACACAGGGACGTGAGGTGCCCCCGATCATCGGGCCGCCCGCAGGCGGGCGGCCACCTCCTCGAAAGGAGCAACAGGATGCGAATCTTCATCGCGCTTGTCGTCGGGCTGGCCGGCGGGTTCCTGCTCGGCCTGGTCCTCTCCCAGGTGATCGCCATTGTGGGCCTGCTGCTGGTGAGCCAGCCCGTCGGGATCAAGTTTCTGCCGATCTACCTCGCCCTCGCCGGCGTGTATGCCAGCCCCAGAGCGCCTGGTCGTCATCACGGAGATCACGCTCAAGGGCCCGCGTAAGCAGGTGAGCACCCGACTGCGACGGCTGCATCAGGGGGACCTTTCACGCGATGCGTGTCATGGCCTGGCTGCGGTGGCCACAATAGCCGGCATCAGTACGTCGAACGTTTGGCCACGCTGGTATCCCGTCACCAGGTCGCATAGGGCCGCGCGGATGGCGATGGCGGGCCGTGCCGCTGGGCGCGCAGGCGCTCCGTTTGGGCGTGCTCGGCTCCAGGGCTGATGCCGCCAGCCCCCGCTGCCGGTATACTGACCACCTCAACGGAAATCACAACGCTGCCTCCCTTCAGTCTGGCCGCTGCCTGACGCGCGTACGGAGGCCTGGATGCTGTCCCTGTCATTCTTTGGGGCACCGCGGATTGAGCACGCGGGCCAGTTGGTGCCATTTGGGCGGACCAAGGCCCTGGCCCTCCTGGCCTACCTGGCCCTGGTTCGGCACCCTCAGGAGCGTGACATCCTGGCCGCGCTGCTCTGGCCTGAGTTCGACGGCCCCAGCGCCCGCAATAATCTCAGACGCGAGCTGTCACTGCTGAAGACCACCCTCGGCATCGATCTGCTGGTGGCCGAGGGGAGCCAGGTGCGCTGGAACCCGCAGGTCGCAAGCCAGGTTGATGTGGCGCTCTTCCAGACCCAGCTCGCCGCGGTCGCCGCCCACGGCCACCCTAGCGGCGCACTCTGCCCCAGCTGCGCCCAGGCCCTCGCCGTCGCCGCTGAGCTGTACCACGATGATCTGCTGAGCGGCTTCAGTGTGCCGGACTGCCCGGCCTTCGAGGAGTGGCAGTTCTTTGAGGCCGAGGGGCTGCGCCAGCAGCTGGCCCAGGCGCTCCAGGCCCTGCTCATGTGGCACCAGGGTCAGGTCGAGTACGCGCGGGCCATCCCCTACGCGCGGCGCTGGCTGGCCCTCGACCCGCTGCACGAGCCGGCCCACCGTGCGCTGATGGCCCTGTACGGTGGGCTCGGCCAGTGGTCTGCCGCGGCGCGGCAGTATGAGGAGTGCGTGCGCCGCCTCGCCGACGAGCTGGGGGCGGCGCCGGAGGACGAGACGGTGGCGCTGCACGCACGCATTCGCGAGCGGCGGCTGCCCCCACCCCCAGGCGAGCAGACACCCGCCACTCCGCCTGCGCCCGCCGGGCTGCCCCTCGTCCGGCACCTCCCGGCCTCCGCCACGACCTGTATTGGCCGCGAGCATGAGATCCGAGCGATCGGCGGCTATCTCGGCGACCCCACCTGCCGCATCGTGACCCTCACTGGCCCGGGCGGGGTGGGCAAAACCCGGCTGGCACAGGCCGCCACCGCCGCCAGCACCGCCGGCTTCCGCGACGGCGCGGCCTTCGTCAGCCTCGCAGCGGTCGCCGACCCCCACCATCTCGCGCCGGCCATCCTCGCCGCGCTGGAGGTGCATCTGATCGGGAGCACCGACCCGTTGGGACAGCTCCTGGCCTATCTCCACGACCGCCAGCTGCTGCTGCTGCTCGACAACGTGGAGCAAATGCTCGCCGGCGGGGGCGCCACGGTCCTGGCCCAGCTGGTCGCGGCGGCGCCGCAGGTCTCGTTGCTCGTCACCTCGCGCGAGCGGCTTCAGCTCGCCGAGGAGTGGGTCTACCCGGTGGCGGGGCTGGGCTACCCTGATGCGGCGACGCTGCTACCTGAGGTTGGCGAGGCAAGCGCGGCCTATGGCGCGATCCACCTGTTCTTCAGCTATGCCCGCCGCGCCCAGGCGAGCTTCGCGCCAGCCGCGGCGGATCTGGCCGAGATCGCACAGATCTGCCGGCTGCTGGACGGCCTCCCCCTTGGGCTCGAGCTCGCCGCGCCCTGGATCCAGTCGATGACCTGCCGCGAGATCGCCGACGAGATCGCCCGCGATCTCAATTTCCTCCAGGCGTCGCTGCCCCACCTGCCGGAGCGTCACCGGAGCCTGCGCGCCGTGTTCGCGCACACCTGGCAGGGGCTCGCCCCCGACGAGCGGGAGGTGCTGCGGTGTATGTCGGTCTTTCAGGGCGGCTGCCTGCGCGAGGCGGCGGAGCAGGTCGCCGGCGCGAGCCTGGCGAGCCTGCAGGCCCTGGCGAGCAAGGCGCTCCTGCGTCGCGAGGGGAGCGGGCGCTACACCCTGCACGAGCTGGTGCGCCAGTTTGCCCACGAGCAGCTCCAGCGCACTCCCGGGACCGCCGCGCAGCTGCGGGATCGCCACTGCGCCTACTACACGCAGCTCCTGGAGCGGCTCGCCCCCCTGGTGCGGGGCGGACGCCAGACGGCCGCCCTGACGCAGATCGAAGCCGACATCACCAACATCCGGGCGGCCTGGCAGTGGGCGAGCGACCGGCGGGACATGGCGAGCATCGCGCGGGCCCTGGAGTGTCTGTGGGACTTCTACGAGCAGCGCTGCGCCTTCCGGGAGGGGGCGTCGCTGTTTGAGGCGGCCGGGCGCGCCCTCGGCCGGCCGGACGCACCGCCGCAGCCTGACGACGCAGGCGAGCGCGAGTCCGTCCGCGCCCTGCGGCTGGCGGGCCAGGGCGATCTGTGCGCGCGCGCCGGCGCCATGACCCCGGGCGTCGACCTGATGCTGCGCGGCGTGGCCACCCTGCGCAGCGCGGCGCGGCGCGAGTCCCGCAAGGAGGCCCTCGCCAGTGCCTTCCTCAGCTATGCCTACCTGCTCCAGGGCGGCTACCAGGGGGCGCGGGCCCGCGCCCAGGAGGCCCTCCCGATCTACGCCGCCCACGGGGACCCCTGGGGCCTCGCCACCTGTTTTCTCGTGCTCGGCGGATCGGCGGCCGGCGAGGGGCGCCTGACTGAGGCGGAGTACTTTCTCACCGAAGCCGTGCGCACATGCCGCCGCGACGGGGTGCGCAACGAGCGGCATATCGCCACCACCTACCTGGCCGAGATTGCCCTGGCGCGCGGCGACTACGCCCAGGCCATGCGGCTCCTGGCCGAGAACCGCGCGCTCCATCAGGAGCAGGCGATCACCTGCCCTCACATGACCGCGGCGATGTTGTTGCAGGAGGGCCAGCTCGCGCGCGCCCACGGGCGACTCGACGAGGCGCTGGGCTACATCCAGCGTGGTGTCGCCATCTACCGGGACCACGGCGTGCAGCCGGGCGGGTTTTTGCCAGCCCTGGGGGGCATCTACCGGCTGAAGGGCGACCACGAGCAGGCCCAGGCGGTGCTGCAGGACAGCCTGTCCGTCGCGCAGGCGGGCGAGCAGCCCCTTGATGCGGCCGCCTCGCTCGTCGAGCTGGCCCGCCTCGCGGTCGAGCAGCGCGACTTCGTGCACGCCGAGCAGCTCCAGCGCGAGGCGCTGAGCGTCTACCAGCAGCTTGGCAGCGACCTGAACGTCGCGGCCGTGCGCTGCGACCTGGGAGTGACCCTCGTCGCCATGGGCCTGCACACCAACGACGAGGTGCGCTCCTGCTTCGCGCAGGCGCTGGAGGTTGCGGTCCTGCACCATCTGGTGCCGCTGGCGCTCGCGGTGTTCGTCGGCTGCGCGGCGTGGCAGTTCCAGCTGGGGCGTGCCGCGCGCGCGGCCGAGCTGCTGAGCTACCCGCTGCATCACCCGGCGAGCACGCACGAGATCCGCGTCCAGGCCCACCGCCGGGCCGCGCTTATGGCGTCCTCATCGCCCAGTGATGGGGTGCCCGCGACAGGCGCTGCCGCGCGGGACTGGCAGGCTGCGGCGGAGCAGCTCGCGGCCGAGCTGAGCTCGGCAGCGCGCCCGTGATGGGCATCGGCAGAGGGAGCGAGAGTCCTCGCTGATGCGAGCAGGGTGTGCAGAGCGGAGCGACGGTGTCGCTCCGCTGCTGATTCGTGGCGCCCAGCAGCGAATTGGCGCCGGGTCACGGTCAAGCGACGGGAGCAGGAACGCTCGCGGGAGCGTAGCGCGAGCGGTCGCCGGGTAGGCTGGCGCTGTACCCCGGAGGCGGGGCCGAGACACAAGGAGAAACATGATGGGTATCGCGTTCCCAAGCACAATGACGCGCGACGAGACGGCTATAGCGCGCCTGGCGCGGCAGCTGCAGGGCGCCCTGGTGCGCCCTGACGACGCGGCATACGGCAAGGCCCGCGCGGTCTGGAACGGCATGATCGACCGGCACCCGGCCCTGATCGCCCGCTGCGCGAGCACCGCCGATGTCGTTGCCGCGGTCGGCTTCGCGCGCGAGACGGGGCTGTCCCTGGCCGTGCGCGGCGGCGGCCACAACGTCGCGGGCCACGGCACGGTCGACGGCGGCCTCGTGATCGACCTCGCGCCGATGCACCAGGTCGAGGTTGATCCCCACGCCCGCGTCGCCCACGTCGACGGCGGCGCCACCTGGGGGCAGGTGGACGCCGCGACGCAGGCCTACGGCCTTGCCACCCCGGGGGGCGTCTTCTCAGGCACCGGGGTGGCGGGTCTTACGCTGGGCGGGGGCTATGGCTGGCTACGCAACACCTACGGCCTGAGCTGCGACAACCTGATCGGCGCCGAGGTGGTGCTGGCCTCGGGCCAGGTAGTGCGAGCGAGCGCTGACGAGCGTCCCGAGCTGCTCTGGGCCCTGCGCGGCGGCGGCGGCAACTTCGGCGTCGTCACCCGCCTCAGCTTCCAGCTCCACCCCGTCGGCCCGGAGGTGATGATGGTTTTCGTCTTCCACGACGGCGCCGGCGAGCGCATGGCCGAGGCCATCCGCTTCTACCGCGACTTCACCGCCGCGGCGCCCGACGCCGTGAACACCCTGATGGCCTGCGGCGTGATCCCGCCCGACCCCCACGTCTTCCCGGAGTCACTCCACGGGAGGCCCATGGTCCTCTTCGGGGCGCTCTACGTTGGCCCGGTGACCGAGGGCCAGCGGGCCCTTCAGCCGCTGCGCGACTTTGGCACGCCGCTACTGGATGCCAGCGGGGTGATGCCCTACGTCGAGGCGCAGAAGCTGTTCGACCACGACTACCCCGCTGGCCGGCGCTACTACTGGAAGTCGCTCAACCTGAGCCGGCTGGACGACGAGGTGATCGCGCAGATCGTGGTGCACGCCCGCCGCCAGCCCTCGCCGTGGAGCACCACCGACCTCTGGCACATCGGCGGGGCGGTGCGCCGCTTCGGCCCCACGCACGCCGCCTACCACGGGCGCGAGGCCGCCTTCCTGCTCAGCCCCGAGGCCAACTGGGACGACCCGGCCGACGACGAGACCAACGTCGGTTGGCTGCGCCAGTTCCTGGCCGAGATGGCGCCCTTCTCAGACGGCGGGCGCTACCTGAACTTCCCCGGCTTCGGTGAGGAGGGCGCCGCGATGGTGCGTAGCGCCTACGGGCCCCAGTACGAGCAGCTCACCGCGCTCAAGGCGCGGTACGACCCGAGCAACCTGTTCCGCCAGAACCAGAACATCGTGCCGGCCGAGCGCGCCTGACTCACCTGTCGAGCGGAGAGCCTGGAGCGCCGGCCAGCCCTCGCTCGCGCCCTGTCCCAATACTGCCGGCGGAACGTTACAAGGAGTACCCCATGCAGCGCATGAGTTTGACCGCCCTGATCGTCGCCCTGATCGCCCTGGCCGCCGCCGTGCCCACGGCCTATGCCGGCCTCGCCGAGCGCGGCCGCACCGAGACCCTGGAGTTCGAGGTGGCCGAGGATATGACCCGCTTCGTCTTCGACAAGGACGTGGTCTACGAGGACGGCCTCCCAGCCGACGGCAGCGCCTTCATCACCCGCGGCTACCTCTACGCGCCCGGCACCCTCGCCTGCGATGCCGAGGGCCGCTGCGACGGCGTCAACGAGGACGGCTCGCCTCAATTCCCCGACAAGCTGCTCGGCGAGTGGATCTGCTCGGGCTACATGATCAACGACGCGGGCCATGCCACGGGTGGCGTGTGGGTCGTCTCGACCCAGTTCTTCCAGCTCGGCGCCATGCCCGCCGCTGAGACGATCGTCACCCAGGGCTACGAGCTGGCCGACGTGGGCGTGGCGATCAGCCGCGCGATCAGCGGCGGCACTGGCGAGTACGCCGACGCCCGCGGCCAGGGCCAGCAGACTATGCTCGGCCTGAACGCCTCCGACGGCGTGAGCCTGCGGGTCACGCTCGACGTCCGCACGCGCTAGCAGCGGCTCGCACGATATGGCGGGCGGGTGAGCCCGGCGAACGGTGCTCGCCCGCATCGCCAGCTTGGATCATCGGCACCGGATCGACCGGCGCTAGACGCTAAAGGAGACTCTTGTATGACTGCACAGGCGTACACCCTCACCCTCGCCAACGTTGAACTGCCGACCGGTTTCAGGATGCACTACGCCGAACAGGGCGACCCGGCCGATCGCCCGCTCCTCCTCCTCCACGGCCTCAGCGACTCCTGGTTCTCCTACAGCCGGGTACTCCCGAGCCTCGCCAGGTCCAATCACGTCTACGCTCTCGACCAGCGCGGCCACGGCGACTCAGACCGGCCGGCGGGTGGCTACAGGATGCAAGAGCTTGCCGCTGACGTCGTCGCTTTCATGAATGCGATGGGGCTGCCTCAGGTCACCCTGGCCGGCCACTCGATGGGCAGCATTGTGGCGACGCACGTCGCCCTCGCCGCGCCCGAGCGACTTGCTCAGCTGATCCTCATCGGCGCCAACACGAGCTGGGATGCGCCAGAGCTGGTGGAGTTCAAGCAGGTGATAGATGCGCTGGAGGACCCAATCGCCGCCGAGTTTGTGCGCGAGTTTCAGGCCAGCACGGCCGCGGAGCCTTTGCCCGAGGCATTCATGGAGCGCGTCGTGGCGGAGAGCCTGAAGCTACCAGCGCGGGTCTGGCGCGCCGCAGTGGAAGGTGTGCTCACGGCAGACTATGCCGGCCACCTGGACGCGATTCGGATGCCCACGCTTGTAATTGGGGGCGAGCAGGACCCTTACTGCCCGGCAGTAAACCAGCGCGAGCTCGCTGCTCGCCTCCAAAACGCCGAGCTTACGCTCTATGCGCAGCTCGGCCACGCTCCCCACTGGGAGCACCCCGAGGCGTTCGTACGCGACGTCGTGGCGTTCCTCAGCAGGTAGGAGTGGCTTAGAGATACCCTCGGCCTTACGAACTTCACCGCGATGCCACCCGCAGCGGACAGCCCCCGTCGCCGGGTCGACTAGCGCCTCGCCCGCGTTGGCGAACGCCACCTCCTACCAGAGCCGCTCCTCCTCCCAGACCAGGTCAACCTCGCGCGGCTCAGCGTCTAAGGCCGTGCGGGCCGCCGCCGCGTCAAAGCCGAGGGCGGCGGCCCCGCCCACGACGACCGCAGCGATCCGCGCCCGCTCGACGCGCTGCTGCTCGATGCCGCGACCCTCGCCCCCTCGGCCGGGTTCGACCAGCAACACGCGGCCCTGCGCCAGATCGACCAGGGCTTCGCTCCCATCGCCGGGCGTGACCTCGACGATCGCGCCGGCACCCTCACGCTCGACGCCAATCGCCACACCGCCCGTGTGGGCAGTCGCGATCTGCGCCGCCCGGTCAAGAGGCCCGAGGGCTGGCTCGCCGGGCGTCGCCACTGCGGCACGGGCTGGCGCGGGGTGGGCGCAGCCTGGGACGATCCCGCGAGGTCCGGGGTGGGCACATGGCCGTGTCGGCCGGCGACACGCTGCCCCGCTGCGACGAGCGCACCCCAGGCGTGCTTGACGCACGCGTGCCGACGGATGACGATCGTCACCACACAGGTTATGACCACCCGCACTGTAGCTCGTCGGGCTACTGCCCTATGCTGCGGGTAGTTGCCGATTAAGCCGCAGGAGGAGCCGATGGAGCAGCCGCAGATTGTGATACGGGACCTGGAGGTGCGCTACGGCCCGCTCCACGCTGTCCGCGGGCTGAGCCTCACGGTCGGCCGGGGCGAGGTGTTCGGGATGCTCGGCCCCAACGGCGCGGGCAAGTCCAGCACCCTGGCCTGCATCACCGGCCTCGTCAGCCCCGGTGCCGGTCAGGTGACCGTCGCTGGCCACGACGTCGGCGCGGCCCCCGCGACAGTCAAGGCGCTGCTCGGCGTGCAGCTCCAGCGCTCCACTCTCTTCGCCGAGCTGACGACCCTGGAGCTGGTCGGGCTATACGCCGCGCTCTACGATCGCTACCCATCGCGCGGCGAGGCGCTGGCACTGCTGCGCCGCTTCGGCCTGGGCGAGAAGGCTGGCGTGCGCCCGCGCAAGCTCTCGGGCGGCCAGCAGCAGCGCCTCGCCCTAGCCCTCGCCCTGGTCAACGACCCCCAGGTCGTGCTGCTCGACGAGCCGACCAGCGCCCTGGACCCCCAGGCCCGGCGGGCGGTGTGGCGCGAGGTGCGCCGGCTGCGCGACGAGGGCCGCACGGTGCTGCTCACCACCCATCACATGGACGAGGCCGAGGAGCTGTGCGACCGGGTGGCGATCATCGACGAGGGGCGGCTGCTGGCCCTCGGCGCCCCCGCCGAGCTGGTCGCCCGCCACGCCCCCCCGCTGAGCCCGCGGGAGGCCGGCCGCCGCAGCCCGAACCTCGAAGACGTGTTCCTGGCCCTCACCGGCCGCACGCTGTCCGTCACCGAGACCATCGCCGACGAAGACGCTGCCTGGCTTGCCGGCGCGGCCTGAGAGCCGTGGAGGAGCTGCCGTGGAACCCGCGCTCGTGCTCCCTTTATCATCATGGGCCTGTCCCACGGGCCGCTGATGGCCCTGCTCGGGTTCGTGACGATCGCCAACGCCTTGGCCGGTCTGCGCCTGCTGCCGAACGCGCCGATCGAGCGCCCTGCTGAAGATCGGCTTCGGCCTGTGGATGCTCCTGCTCTTTCCTGCTTGGGGCTATCCTGGCCTCACGCCACTCGAGTGATCTACGGCGGCCGAGCGGGCCGCCAGGAGGTTGTGATGCGACGCCTTGCCACCATGTTCCGCATGCTCCTCCTGATGGAGCTGCGCCACCCGTCGGTGCTGTTCTGGAACTTCGCCTTCCCGGTCGGCTTGCTGCTGCTCAACAGCCTGATCTTCGCGGGGCAGGGGCCGGAGCCGGCTGCCGCCGTAGCCTGGCTCACCGCCGGCATTGTCGTGCTGAACATCATGAGCGGGGCCTTCCTCGGCGACGCGAGCCGGCTGGTCCACGTCCGCGAGCAGGGCATCCTGCAGCGGGTGCAGGCCAGCCCGCTGCCGCCCGCCGTGCTCATCCTCGCCTACACCGGCGTGCGGCTGCTGCTGGTGCTGCTCCAGTCGGCGCTGATCACCGCCGTGGCCGTGGTCGCCCTCGGCGCCCGCTTCGCCCCGGCCGCCGTGCTGCTGGCGGGCGCCGTCGCCCTGGCGGGCGCCCTGGCCTTCGTGCTGCTCGGCCAGGCCATCGCCGCCCTCGTCCCCAGCGCGGGCGCGGCCTCGGCTGTGGGCAATGTGATCTACTTCCCGCTGATGTTCATCTCGAACCTGTTCCTGCCCGCCGAGATGCTCCCCGGCTGGCTGGTGGAGGCGGCGCGCTTCACCCCGGCCTTCATGCTGGTAGATCTCGTCCGCCCGGCGCTGACGGGTGCGGGCGCGGTGCAGGCGGCCGCCCTCAACCTCGCCGGCCTCGCCCTCTTCGGGCTGCTCGGGCTGCTCATCGCCGCCCGCTGGTTCCGCTGGGAGCCGTGGCGATAGGGTATGATAGCGGTACCGGGTTCGAGACGCAGAGGGAGAGCGCCGTGAACGAGCCGCAGCCGGCCGAGCAGCGCCTATTCGGCGACCGCATGCTGGAGCGGATGCCGCTGATCTGGACAATCATCTACTACGTCTCGATCGCGATCAGCCTGCACTGGGCCACCCAGGATCCCGACGACCCCCTTGGGGGCTGGGGGCTCGGCGCCGCGTTCGGGCTCTGCGCGGCGAGCGCGGCGCTCTTCCAGCTGGTCTACTGGCCCGAGCTCGACTGGCCGATGCGCCCGCGCCGGGCCTGGGTCTACTTCACGCTTCAGCTGCTCATCTTCGCCGCCCTGCTGGCCCTGAGCGGTGCGTTCTTCGGTCTCGGCTTCGCGTTTATGGGCCAGACCTTCGGCGCGCTGCGCCCGCGCTGGTGGGCGACGGTGCTGGTGCCGCTGTTCGCGCTTCTCGCCGGACCGCTCGGCTGGATCGAGGCCGTGGTTCGGGCCGAGTGGGCCAGCATCGCCACCTTCGCTCTGATGATGGGGGTCTGGCTGGTGGCCGGCGCGCTGCTGACGGTGCTGTACGGCCAGCGCTACCGGCTGCTGGCGCTAGTGGCCGAGCTGCGGCGGGCCAAGGGCGAGCTGGAAGCCGCCGCCGCCCAGCAGGAGGAGCTGGCCGTCCTGCGCGAGCGCACCCGGCTGGCCCGCGAGATGCACGATAGCCTCGGCCACGCTCTGGTGGCGGTGAACGTCAAGCTGGAGGCTGCACAGCGGCTGTACCGGCTGGACGCCGCCCGGGGCGACACCGAGCTGGAGGCAACCCGCGCCCTGGTGCGGGCCACGATGGGTGAGCTGCGGCGCTCGCTCGCCGACCTGCGGGCCCCCACGCTCGACCATCACGACCTACCGGCGGCGCTGCGGCGTCTGGCCGCCGAAGTCTCCGCCCGCGGAGTGGTCGCCGTGCGCGTGGCCGCCCTGGAGGAGCAGTTGCCCCCGCCCCAGGTTGCCGAGGCCCTGTTCCTGATCGCCCGCGAGGCCTTGGTGAACGTCGAGCGCCACGCGCGGGCGCACCAGGCCGAGCTCGCCCTCCGGCATGACGGCCACACGTGGCGCATCGAGGTGGCCGACAACGGCATCGGCGTGCGCCCGGCCG
Source organism: Chloroflexales bacterium (assembly GCA_013336035.1). Classification (GTDB taxonomy): domain Bacteria; phylum Chloroflexota; class Chloroflexia; order Chloroflexales; family Chloroflexaceae; genus CAIWXH01. The sequence goes on along the minus strand of JAAXUL010000052.1, from coordinate 4,521 downwards.
ACCTGCGCAAGCCCGGCCACTTTGGCGTCGTCGGGATGCGCGAGCGGGCCGACGCCCTTGGTGGGCAGGTTGAGATTACACCGCGAGCGGAAGGCGGGACGCTGGTGACGGCGCATATCCCGAATACGGCGATGGTGGTTGTATGAGCGACATTCGCGTGCTGATCGCCGAGGACCAGGCCCTCATGCGGGACGGCCTGCGGACGATCCTGGAGCTGGAGGAGGGCTTCGCCGTGGTCGGCACGGCCGGCGACGGCGAGGAGGCGGTCGGGCTGGCGCTGCGGCTGCGGCCCGACATTGTGTTGATGGATGTGCAGATGCCGCGGCTGGACGGCGTGAAGGCAACCGCCCGCCTCGCCGCGGTGCTGCCCCAGACGCGGGTGATCATCCTGACCACCTTCGACTATGACGCCTATGTCTTCGAGGGGCTCAAGGCCGGTGCCCGTGGCTACCTGCTCAAGGACACCCCCGCCCCCGAGCTCCTGGCCACGATCCGGCGGGTTCACGGCGGCGAGAGCATCGTGCAGCCGAGCGTGGCGATGCGCCTGATCTCCGAGTTCAGCCGGGGCAGCATGCAGCCGCAGCCGGAGGGCGAGCCGCTCAGCGAGCGGGAGCGGGAGATCCTGCGGCTGATCGGCGACGGGCGCAGCAACCGCGAGATCGGGCAGGAGCTCGCACTGGCCGAGGGCACCGTAAAGAACTACGTCTCGACCATCCTCGACAAGCTCCACGCCAACAACCGCGCCCACGCCGCTCGCCTCGCCCGTGAGCAGGGCTTGATCTGAGCCGCGAGCCTCAATGACGACGTGGTGCGCTCTACCCGCTGGTCGCGAACCTTAGCTGGCGACTGCTGGCGGTACCTGGCGTTCTGCACGCACCCCCTTGCGGCAACGCGAAGCTCACGTGCCAATATGGAGCGCTTCCTTCAGGAACATGCTGGTGAAAGACGGGGTGCCGGCGGTGGTCACGATTTCGATGGTGCTCCCTACGTGACGGTGGTCGACGGCGGCACGCACGAGCGCATCGGCGAGATCGGTGCGTGACGTGAACCGGCCGCGCATGCGGCGGGTGGCGACCTGATAGTCCGTGACTACGGGGCTATCGAAGAGGCCCGCGGGCCGGATGATCGTCCAGTCCAGACCGCTTTGGCGCACGATGGCTTCCATGCGCCGCATATCCTCGTACACGGTGCGACCCAACCTGAGCAGGTACGGACCGATCACCGTGCGGAAGAGGAACGTTTCACTGGGTGGGACCTCGGGGGAGACCCCCAGCGAGCTCACGCAGACCAGGCGCCGGAGGCTATGGTCCAGCATCGCGTGCACGATGTTGCGGGTGCCCTGCGAGTAGACCGCGACGGGTTCCCTCACAGGGAAGAGGATGGGGATGGCGTAGGCGGGTTGGGCGTACTAGCCTGCTCGGACGAGGCCCGACTGGTAGGCGAACACGACCAGCTGCGCGCGGTCACGGGCGCCGAGCTTCACCATCGCCCGGCTCACGTGGGTCTTGGCGGTCGCGGGACTGACGACGAGCCGTTCGGCGATCTCATCGTTGGACAGCCCGCCGGCCACTAACGCCATCACTTCCCGCTCGCGCTCGGTCAGCGCCCCCAGGTCGGGTCCGGGCGCAGGTTTGCTCGTCGCCGTGGCGAACTCCGCGATCAGCCGCCGGGTTACCCCAGGGGACAGCAGCCCATCCCCGCGGGCGACGGCGTGAATCCCGCGGATCAGGTCCACCGGCTCGGTATCCTTGACCAGGAACCCACTGGCCCCGGCCCGCAGGGCCTCGAACAGGTACTCGTCCAGATCGAAGGTTGTCAGGATAATGATTTTGACCTGGGCCAGCCGCGCGTCGGCCACGATGCGCCGCGTGGCCTCCAGCCCATCGCAGCGCGGCATGCGGATGTCCATGAGCACCACATCCGGGATGAGCTGCGTGACCAGCCGGACCGCCGCATCGCCATCCCCGGCCTCGCCGACCACCTGCAGCTCGTCCTGGGCGTCGAGCAGCGCCCGGAAGCCCGCGCGCACGAGCGCCTGATCGTCGGCGAGCAGGATCCGGATCATGGCCCTGCCCCTGGAGTCGTCACCGGACTGCCATTAAGCGGCAAGCGGGCGAAGACCCGAAACCCACCATCGGGACGTGGTCCGGCTTCGAGCACCCCGCCCAGGGCGGTCGCCCGCTCTTGCATCCCGCGAATGCCCTGGCCAGGCCCGCTCCCAGGGCGTGATGCGTCACGCGCGACCGGGTTGTCAATCCGCAGGGTGAGCTCGTGCGCGGTACAGGTCACCTGGACGCACGACGCGGTCTGACCAGAGTGGCGCATGACATTGGTCAAGGCTTCCTGAATGATGCGAAAGGCGGTCAGGTCCACGCTGGCTGAGAGCCCCTTGAGCTCGCCAGAAACCTCGGTCTGCACCTGCAAGCCCGCCTCGGACGCGCGGGCGGCGAGGTCGCCGAGCTGGGCGAGCCCTGGGGCTGGGGTGCGCGGCGGGGCTTCCTGGACCTGGCGCAGCACATCGAGCACCGAGCGCAGCTCACGCAGCGCGTCCTTACTGGCATCGCGGATCACCGCGAGCGCGACCCGCGCCTGGGTTGGCTGCTGGTCCATCAGGTGGAGGGCCACGCCCGCCTGCACACTGATCAGCGAGATGTGGTGGCCCAGCACATCGTGTAAGTCACGCGCGATGCGCAGCCGTTCCTCACCGGCACGGCGACGCGCTTCTTCCTCACGGGTCCGGAGCATGCGCTGCTGGCGGACCGTGGCCAGCTCGGCGACGGTGGCCATCACCAGCAACCACCCGGCCAGCCCCACCATCCCGGGAGCGGTCGGGGCCGGTGCGCTGCCAAGCACATAGGGCAGCCAGGGAAATAACACAAACTGGGTATAGTCGATGACAGGTCGCCATACACCGCGCCCCCCCGGCTGAAACTGTGTCACGCCGCCGCCGACGGCGACCACTCGCCCGGCGATGTCGGCGCCGAGGGTCGGGCGCTTCGGCCGGCGCAGCCCCGATGAGAGGCGTGCGACCCACGGCTCGCCGCGCAGCAGGTAGAGGTCGGCCTGATTGAGTGACGCGGCGTGGACCTGTACCAACCTCCTTTCTTTCGCTTCAATGAGCACCACCATAGAGCGACGTCAGCCCTGTCCACGGATGAGCCGTAGGCCGGTGACAACGAGCCAGACGAGCCACGCGGCTAAGCCCGAAACCCCGACGAACAACAGTGGCGAGCCATCCGCGATGGCGAGGTTTCCGGTGCCGGCCAAGATGAGCAAGCTGCCGCCCGCCACGCCGAGCAGCCGCTGCCACGGCCGTGTCAACCCGCTGGCGTGGGTGGCCAGCGCCGCGCCGATGAAGGTCGCCCCGAGCGCGGGCAGCGCGAGCGCGAAGGCCGCGGCGTGGAGCTGCCAGATCAGCTCGAAGGCGGGGGTCGGCTCGGCCAGGCCATCCGCGGCGAGCACGACCGCGATGTGCGTGGCAATGACGAGGGCGAATAACGCCGAGAGCGTCGCTCCGGCTGCCACCGCGAGCCGCGACCAGTCCGTCCCTGCGCCGCCACGGCGCTGCACGAGCCCGTGCAGCGCCGTGACGAACAACAGGAGCAGCGGCAGGTTCACGGCCTCCAGACCCACGGCGACGGCCACGGCGCCCCGGTTCGCGGCGTGGTAGGCGAGGACCACACCGAGAGGATCGCCGTAGGAGGGCGCTCCAGTGCCGTCGCCAAGGCCGAGGAGCTTGGCTACACCACCGTCAAACATCGCGTTCTGAGCGATCACTGACGCGGCGTAGGCGACCGCGGCGCCGCCGACGATTCGCGTCGTGGACACCCGGTTCCCCGCGGCCACTGCTGGTGTCGCTGCCTCGCTCATTCGAGTTCCTCCGATCGCTGACTTGGTGTCTGTGCTCACCTGCGCTACTTTCCGTAAATCGTTCATCATTTATCTCCTTTACTCGAAGAATCGAACTCGTAGAGGGCGGGCCGGTTTCAGCTACGCGCCGGGTAGGTCGCCTGAATCTGCCGCTAACCCGTCCAGTCCTCTCGGCTCGCTTGAGCTCAGTGCGAGCAGCGTCAGGCCGAGATCGCGCACTTTGCGCAGCAGCCCGTGCAAGGCTGCTTGATCGGCCACCGGGCCGGTGATGAGCGTTGCGCCAGTGGCGTCCCGGGTGATCGTCATCCCGTCGAACCAGGCGCGCCAGTCCGCGCTCAGCTGGCCCTTCACCTTGATCTGGTAGACAGCCGGCTCGCCACGGGTTGCCCTGGGAGGTTGGTGCTGCTCCATACTCGCACTCCTGTGCGGCAGGTTCCCGCATGGTGCGGGGCCAGCGTCCGATGATGCTCAACGCTCCATCGCAGCCCACGCGCTCGAACAGCTCCACGATAGCACCCGACGGCACGCATGGCGTACCACCGCGGTGGTATTTGACGGGGTAGGTATGCACAACGCGCTATGGCTGAGTACAACGGGCAACGGCACACTGCATGGCGGCTATGGCTCGCGGCGCTACGGCTCGTTCACGCG
>JAAXUL010000511.1 GCA_013336035.1 Chloroflexales bacterium | reverse complement strand
CGCCCAGAGCCAGGCCATCAGCAGAGAGCTAACCGCCCTCGCCTGCGGCGATACCATCACCATCAGCACGGCGCGCTCAGTGGCGGCCATCCGCCTCCAGACGGCTCGCCAGATCCCGGACCTGCTGATCGCCGCGCTCACCAGCGATAGCCTGGCCCTGGCCCGCAGGCTCCACGAGCGCTCCCCCGGCACCCAGGTGCTCTTCCTTTACGACCCAGGGGCGACCACCTCGGACACGCTCGTTGCGGCGCGCCGGCCGGGCTGGCGCACCCTCGAGCGCACGACCAACAGCGCGCGGCTTGCCCGCCAGGCCGGCGTGCTGCTCGGGCTCTGCCCGGCAGAGCCCGGTCGCGCCGAGCCCGCCGGCACCGAGCGGCCCGCGGCGACGCTGGGCGACGTGCAGCTGCTGCTCGACGTGCTACGCCGCCAGGCCCAGGCCCAGCTGGTGCTCTACACCGACCACCTCGGCAACACGATTACCCAGCGCGGCGACGCCGGCGACCTTGACCTGGTCGCGCTCACCTCGCTGATCGCGGGCGGCTTCGGCAACTCGCTCGAGCTCGGCCGCGCCCTGCACGACCCGGAGACGCGCCACCTGAGCGTGCTCGAGGGGCAGATCTATGATGTCTACGCCACCAACGCCGGCAGCGACCGCCTGCTGGCCCTCGTGTTTGCCAAAAGCTTCGTCGAGCCCAAGCTCGGCTATGTCTGGCTGCTGCTCAAGCGTGGGGCGGCCCAGCTGAGCCAGATGCGTATCGTCGAGGGGAGCCTCGGCGATGTGCTCTGCGCCGAGCTAAGCGCGTCGCTGAACAGCGAGTTCGACCGCCTCTTCGGCGACGACCTGGAGGCGGGTCTCTGAGTGAGAGATTTGCGGAAAGCATGGTGAGGCCTATGTCCCGTTCACAGCTTGTCCTCTCTGTGGCCCAGCTTAATGAGCTTCAGGGGCTGCTCGCACAGTTCAGCCAGCAGGCCGATGTGCGCTGTGCGATCCTTGGCGACCTGAGCGGCCAGGATATCGTCAGCTGGGCCGGGCGTGATGGCGCCGACCTCGGCAGTGTCGCCGCCCTGGCCGCAGGCGACCTGATGGCGACCCTCGAGATCGGGCGCCTGCTTGGTGGGCAGCGCGCCTGCAATATGATCGTGCAAGAGCACGAGGACATGACCATCCTGGTGGCGCGGGTCGGCCAGGGGCTGCTGCTGCTGCTCGCCACCGCCCGCGACGTGCCCCTGGGCTGGTCACGGCTCGCGCTCAAGCGCGCGATCGACCGCATCCTGCCGATTGTCGGTAAGGCAGCCAACACCCCGCCGCCGCCAGGCATCTCCGACGACTTCGCGCAATCGTTCTCTTCGCAGCTCGACTCGATCTGGTGAGGTGGGCCATGTTCATTAACTGGGCACTAGGAGAGCTAAACCTGAAGATTGTGTACTATGGCGCAGCGCTGAGCGGCAAGACCACCAATCTCCAGCACATTCACGCCCGCACGCCGGCAAAGCTCCGTGGACGGCTTATCTCGCTGAAGACCCAGCAGGAGCGCACGCTGCTCTTTGACTTCCTCCAGCTCGAGATGGGCAGGGTCAACAATCTGAAGCCGAAGTTCAAGCTCTACACCGTGCCCGGGCAGGTCTACTACGCGGCCAGCCGGCGCCTGATCCTGCAGGGCACCGACGGGGTCGTCTTTGTGGTCGACTCGCAGGCCGGGCGCCTGGCCGAGAACCAGGAGTCCTGGTATACCATGGAGCAGCATCTGATCGAGCTTGGCCAGGATCTCAGCAGCTTCCCGATCATTGTGCAGCTCAACAAGCGCGACCTGCCCCACGTGCTCTCGGCCGCCGAGCTGCGCCGCCAGATCGACATCCAGCAGCGCCCCTGCTTCGAGGCCTCCGCGCTCCAGGGCAATGGGGTCTTCGATACGCTCAAGGCGGCCATGAACGCTGTGGTGGCGCAGATGCGCCGGGCAGTCTGACCTCAGGGCCAGGACGATCATGATCGGGTTCCGCCCTCATAGTACGATCAGGAGCAACTATGTCATACATGCGCGGAACCTTCTCGCTGCTCAGCCCGGCGGCGCTACTCCAGGCGCTCTGCCAGGAGCAGCGCTCGGCCTTTGTGGCGGCGCGCCACGGGCAGGCCACGGCGGCAATCTGGATCGCTGAGGGGCTGATCGTGGGCGCCAGGTGCGAGGACCTCGACGGCCCCGAGGCGGTGTACCGCCTGGCCGGCTGGGGCGAGGGCCAGTTCCTGGTCACACAGGCGCGCGACGATGCGCCCGCGACGATGGCGGCCACCTGCGAAGAGCTGCTGCTCGAGGCGGCACGGCGACGCGATGAGGCCTGGCCGACGGCATGATGTCGTGGAGCTCACGGGGGCGCCGCCCGAGAGGTAAACATCCCGTGGAGCCCGTGGGGCACGTGGTGTCCCAGGCGCAGACGCGCGATGGGTCCACGGCCCAGGTCGCGGGCGTCGAGGATGACCACCTCGGACTCGTGGCGGGCCGCGTTGTAGACTAGGGTGAGCAGCCAGCCGTCATCCTCGCCGGGGGCGCTGTTCGCCAGCGGGTCGCCGAGGTCGGGGGTGACGGCGCCAGCGTGGGCCGCTGTGCGCGGGCGCGGCACAAAGATAGGCTCGCTGACGAAGCCGCGCGGCGCCGCGCTCCAGAGCTGCTGCGCGTCAGTCTCGAGGTCGAGCTTCCAGATCGCCTGTAGCGGGGCGTTGCCCTCGGGCGCGTCGGCGGCGCCCAGATAGGTGTAGCGGTAGGGGCGGCCCACTTTCGCCGGGTGCAGCGCGGGGAACTCGCAGCAGCGCCCGGCCAGAAAGCTCCGCTCGAGGCGGCCGGTGCCCAGGTCGATCGTCATGCGGGCCATGCGGCCTGGCGGCAGAGACGCGAAGTCGATCGTGCGGTACTCCACCTCGGGGCCGATGCCGACATAGTGGTCGTACCAGACCGAGTCGACGACCAGGGTGTCACCGTCCTCGAAGGCGTTGGCGTGGTGCCAGACAAAGCCGCTGGGCGCGCTGAAGCTGCGGGGCCGCCCAAGGCTCGGGTGGCGCGGGAAGACGAGCACCGTCGAGGGCTGCCCCGGGAGCGAGCGGAGGCCCTGGGCGGCGCCCCACAGCCCGAGGGCGTAGGGGATCGGGTCGTAGCGCATGGGGTTGCGCACGAAGATGATATAGTTCGGCGTGATCGCCATGTCGTGCAGGAAGGCGAAGCCGTCGAGCTGGAACGCCTGGTGGCGCAGGGCCCGGAAGTCACGGTCAAACTCGAACAGGTCGATGGTCGTGTTGAGGCCGACGCTCACGCCGAAGTTGACCAGAGCCGGGTCCCCGCCGTCCCAGTGGCTGAACGGGTCGATATGGTAGTGGGCCGCGAAGGCCTGGCCCGCGCGCAGCAGGCCGTCGAGCCGGTCGAGGCCGATCGTCGCCAGGGTGTCTGGGTCAAGCCGGTGGGGCTCGCCGGCCTCCCAGAGGGCCAGAAGCCTGTCGCCCCAGTGGAGCACGCTGGTGTTGGCGATATTCTTCAGGCGCAGATTGAGGAAGTTGGGCGCCCAGCCGCCGGGCAGCTGGGTGCCGAAGACGCCCCGGTAGAGCGGCCGGCCGGCCCGCTGCTCGGCCACGTAGCCGGCGGTCTGCACGAAGCGGTTGCGATAGTAGGCCCTGCCGTCCCTGAAGCTCACGGCGACGACCATGCCGTCGCCGTCGAAGGGGTGATGGACGGGCAGCCCGCCGGCCTCGAGCAGGCCGGGGCCGTTGCGGTAGAGGGTGCCGTGGAGCTCAGGGGGTATGACGCCCTCGACCGCATCGATCCAGAAGGCGTGCTCGATGGGCTGAGACTCGTAGCCGCGGGCCCAGTCGCCCGCCAGCGTGTAGCCCGCCTCGGGCAGCGTCTCAACGCTCACAGTGACTCCTTTCCTGAACGCAGGCGGTCCAGAGTCATTGTACCTGAGGTGCGCGCCGGTCTCTGGTAGAATATTGGCGTGGATTGCACAAAGAATCAGCGCGACCAACGGAGGTTTCGCGATGACCTACTATCACCGGCTCGGCGAGCTACCCCGCAAGCGGCACACCCAGTTCCGCAAGCCCGACGGCGGGCTCTACCGCGAGGAGGTGATGGGCGTGGAGGGTTTCCATGGCATCCAGTCAATCCTCTACCACCATTTCCTGCCGCCCCGGGTGCTCAGGGCCGAGCTTATCGGCTCGGCACGGGTTGACTATGCCGACTTCGGCGCCATCCGCCACCGCGCCTTTGGCACGGCGGGCCTGCCCGCTGGCAGCGACCCGGTCGAGGCCCGCCTGACGCTGCTGGGCAACAGCGATGTCACGCTGGGCGTCAGCCGGCCGACTCGCAGCATGGCCCACTTCTATCGCAACGCTCAGGCCTACGAGATCTGGTTTGCCCACGAGGGCGCGGGCGTGCTGCGCTCGCAGTTTGGCCGGCTGCCCTTCAAGGACGGCGACTATATCGTCATCCCCTTCGGCACGACCTGGCAGATGCAGCTCGCCACGCCCGAGGCCCGCTTCTTCGTGATCGAGTCGCGCAGCCAGATCCTGCCGCCCAGGCGCTACCGCAACCAGTTCGGCCAGCTGCTCGAGCACGCCCCCTACTGCGAGCGCGATATCGGCGCCCCCACCACGATCGAGACCTGCACCGACACAGGCGAGTTCGAGGTCCACGTGAAGGTGCGCGACCAGGTCACGCGGCATCTCCTCGACTACCACCCCTTTGACGTGGCCGGATGGGACGGCTACCTCTTCCCGTGGACCTTCAGCATCCACGACTTCGAGCCGGTCACCGGGCGCATCCACCAGCCCCCGCCCGTCCACCAGACCTTCGAGGGCCACAACTTTGTGGTCTGCTCGTTCGTGCCGCGCCTGTTCGACTATCACCCGCAGAGCATTCCCGCGCCGTATAACCACTCGAACCTTAATTCCGACGAGGTGATCTACTACTGCGACGGCAACTTTATGTCGCGTCGCGGCATCGAGGCCGCCGATCTCACCCTGCACCCCGCGGGGCTACCCCACGGCCCACAGCCCGGCCTGACCGAGGCGAGCATCGGCGCGAAAGAGACCACCGAGCTGGCTGTGATGGTCGACACCTTCCGCCCGCTCAATGTCACCTGGGCGGCGGTGGATCTAGAGAAGCCCGGGTATATGGCCTCGTGGGGTGTAGGTGGCCCCGAAGGGTAGGCGCTGCCGTCTTCGCAGTGGCAGCCATTGCGGGCGGGTGGGCCGACGCCCCGCGAGCATTTCGCTTTCTGGTGCGGTGCGGCTGCGCCGCACGCACCAGAAAAAGGAACGCTCTACGGGATATAGACCGTGACCCCGGGGTAGATCAGGTCGGGGTTAGGGCCGAGGACGTTGAGGTTGGCGTTGTAGATCTCGGGCCAGAAGATCTCGGTGCCGTAGGCGCGCTGAGCCATCCAGCGCAGGAAGTCCTGGGGCTGGATAGTGTAGTAGGCGCGCTGGCTGATCGGGCCGCGGGCGGGCAGGGGCGCGGAGACCACCGTGACGGTCGGCCCGGCGATGCCCGGCAGAGCCAGGCGATCTCCGGGGAAGATCAGGTTCGGGTTCGCGCCGATCAGGCGGTAGTTAGCCTCCCAGATAGCTGGGGCGTAGCCCGCATTGCCGTAGAAGCGCAGGGCGATGCCCGACAGCGTGTCGCCAGCGCGCACTACATAGATGGTGGGGCGCGTGGTGGCTGGGCGCGCGGCGGCGGGGCGCGCGGTGGCTGGGCGCGCGGCTGATGCGGCGGGGCGTGGCACGGCCCCGATCTGCCCGCCGAAGGGCACGCCGTCCTGGTAGCCCGGGGGCTGCACATAGTCGGGGGGGGCCGGCGGCTGCTCGGCCGCCGCGACTATTGGCACGGGCGGGGGCGGCGGGGTCGGCGGGATATTGTCGGCCAGGGCGATCATTGGCAGCTGCACCGTGGCCGCGCTGTAGGCGTAGGCGGCGGCGGGCAGCTGCACCACGGTGGCAAAGCTGACGGCGGGCGGCGGGGCGGCGGCGGCCCCGGTGGGGGGCGGCTCGCTGGCGAGCAGCCTCGTGAGCAGGGCCTGCTCGACCCGCGGCGCGGCGGGGGCGGCCAGCAGGCGCGCCAGGAGAGCATCGGCGGCGGGGGCGAGA
>JAAXUL010000510.1 GCA_013336035.1 Chloroflexales bacterium | reverse complement strand
CCCCGCCACCCCGGCCACGAGTGTCCCGGCCACTGCCGCACCCGTCGCCGCTGCGCCCACCGAGGCGCCGCCCACCGAGGCGCCCACCGAGGCGCCGCCCACCGAGGCACCGCCCACCGAGGCGCCCGTGGCTGAGCGCGTGACTGCCCCAGCCGACGTCTATATCTCGGCGTCGTCGCCCGAGGACGCTGGCAGATACCTCGTCTGGCTCGGCGGCTGCAATGACTGCCACACCGTCGGCTGGGATGCCTCGAAAGCAACTATGCCCGAGAGCGACTGGCTCACCGGCGGGCGCAAGTTCACCGGCGCCTACGGCACGACCTACTCGGCAAACCTGCGCCTGACCCCAGAGAATATGACCGAGGCCGAGTTCGTCGAGATGATGCGCACCCGCGAGGTGAACCCGCCCATGCCGTGGGTGCACTACCGCGACCTGAACGAGCAAGACCTGGTGGCGATCTACAGCTTCCTGAAGAGCCTTGGGCCCAAGGGCGACCCGGCGGAGGCCTTCGTGCCGCCGCCCGCGCAGTCGCCCACCCCCGCGCCGACCAGCGCGGACCCAACCAGCACGCCCGCCGCCACCCCGGCCCCGACCGCCACGACTGTCCCCGAGAACCTGCGCCCGGTCGTCCCCGCCGACGCCTTTATCCAGGCGGCCTCGCCCGAGCTGGCCGGCGAGTATTTCATCTGGCTGGGGCACTGCAACGCCTGCCACACCACCGACTGGACGCCGACCACCCCGAAGAGCGACTGGCTCACCGGCGGGCGTAAATTTAACAGCGCCGGGGGCGTGGCCTACGCCGGTAACCTGCGCCTGCTGCCGGAGCAGATGACCGAAGCCGAATTTATCGAGATGATGCGCACGCGCGAAGAGCACCCGCCGATGGGGTGGTTCAACTTCCACAGCCTCAACGAGAACGACCTGTCGGCGCTCTACAGCTTCTTCGTTAGCCTTGGGCCGAAGGGCGAGCCGGCTCCCGCCTACGAGCCGCCGAAGTAGTGCTGGGGGTTTGACCCGTAGGAGTGATCCGGCGGGGGAGCCAGGCTCCCCCGCATCTGTCTGCAAGCACAAGAACGCTGAGCCAGGCCCGAGGCCCGGCTCAGCCGCAACTAGAATAGGGAGGGCGTGGAGTTGAGACGATCAGCGCTAGACAGGGCCGGTGAGGCAAGTGGGTCGTGCAGCGCGGTGGCAGGCGTGGCTATGCCGGCATCCCACCGACCAATGCTCGTGGCGGTTCTACTGTCCAGCCTTGTCCTACTCGTTACGATGCTCTTGGCCGGGTGCGGCCAGAGCCCCGCGGCAGCGTCGAAGAACGCCCCACCGCCGGTCCCAACCACGCCGCCCGCCGCGCCCGTCAAAGCCACTGAGCCCGCCATCGCCCCAGAGCGGCTGGCTGCCGCCAGGGAGCTGCTGGTCAGCAAGGGCTGCATCGGCTGCCATACCGTCGCGGTTTTCCCCGAGGCGCAGGGGGCCATCGGCCCCAACCTAACCCACATCTACACCGAGGCCGCGAACGCTCTGGCCTCGCAGCTGTACAAGGATAGCAAGGGCGTGGCCAGCACACCACGAGAGTTCCTGCGCGAGTCGATCCTCAAGCCGTCAGCGTACGTGTGCCCGAACTGCCCGAGCGGCCCTTGCCCCGACCATGTGATGCCAAAGGACTTCAAGAGCCGGCTGACGCCCGAAGAGCTAGAGACTATCCTCGATATGCTGGTCACCTTCGAATAGCTAGCCCCCTGCCGTGGCCGGCTCGCCCGCGCTGGGCAGGGCCAGGCGATAGGGCAGCAGCAGCAGGGCCGCGCCGAGGACGGAGGTCAATGCGACGGCTACCCAGAGGACGTAGCTGACGGGGACGGCGTAGGTGAGGGGCGGGTGGTGGCCGAGGCCGTAGTCGATGAAAATCGAGGCTGCGTACCAGCCGATGATGGCCAGGCGGGCGGGCAGGCCCAGGGGGCCGATGCGCGTCGCCAGCAGCAGGCCCTCGCATGTGAGGCCGATGTGCGAGACGAAGAGCATAGCCTCTAGTGGCCAGTAGCCGTCGACGAAGCCGGCCTGGCTCCAGTGGCGCAGCCAGAAGGCCAGGGTCCACAGGCCGTACTTGATACAGGCGAAGGCGGCGAAGGCGTTGAACCAGCCCCAGTGGCGCCCGAAGTAGAGGCCGAGGAAGGCGATGGTGGCCCAGAGCGCGGCCTCGGGGCAGTCGGGGATGAAGGGCCACGCCCAGGCCGGCGCGGCGGCGAGCTGCGGGCCGTACCAGACTAGCCCGCCCCAGACCACGCCCACGGCGTTGGCGGCCATACAGGCCCAGAAGATCAGCGGGTTGTTCAGAATGAGCTTGAGCACCCAATCAAGCACGCGCAGCATAGAGCCGTGTCCCTTTATCCTTTAACTTCGCGCAGCGGCCTGATCGGTACGCCGCCGACGAACGCGCCGGGGGGTACGTCGCGGTTGACCAGGCTCATGGCCGAGACGGTGGCGCCGTCGCCGATCACCACGCCCGGCAGCACGGTGCAGTTGGCGCCGATGGTCACGTCGCGGCCGACCGTCACAGGCCCGCGCCGCCACTCGCGGCGCGTGAACTCGTGGCAGAGGATGGTCGAGCTGTAGCCGATCACACAGTCCTCGCCCAGGGTCACGTCCTGGGGGAAAAAGATATCGATCATCACCATGAGGCCCACCGAGGCGTGGGGCGCCACGCGCATGCCCAGGAGTCGGTAGAGGGTGTTTTTCAGACGCAGGCTCGGCGTGTAGCGGGCGAGCTGGATGATCGCGGCGTTGCGGGCGACGCGGGCGTAGCCGCCTGTCACCTGCGAGAAGTACCAGAGAGCGTTGTGTGGCCCTGGTGAGCGGTGGATGGCGAGGCGGGCCTTGCGGCCCCAGCTCGTGCCCAGCCCGTCGGCGCCCCAGGCGCCCGCGGATTGATCGTGTGTCAGCTCCATAGCGCTCCCACGGCAGGTTCTGTGCGGTCAGTGTATCATAGGAAGGGCGCCCGGTTGTCGGCGCCAGCTATGGTCCCATACGGCGAGGCCATTGGCACTCTGCCGCTAGCAAGGAATCTGTCCGTGAAAATCTACACGCGCACCGGCGATACCGGCGAGACGGGGCTGTTTGGGGGCCAGCGGGTGCCCAAAGACTCGCTGCGCGTCCACGCCTATGGCACCGCCGATGAGTGCAATGCCGCCGTGGGCCTGGCCCGGGCCGCCGGCCTCGACGCCGCGCTCGACGCCCTGCTCGCCCAGGTCCAGAGCCAGCTCTTTGTGGTGGGCGCCGATCTGGCCACCCCCGGCGAGAGCGTGAACATCCCGCGCGTGGGCGAGACCGAGGTGACCTTCCTTGAGCGGGCGATCGACCACCTTGAGTCTGGCCTGGAGCCTCTGCGGCAGTTCATTCTGCCCGCCGGGGCGCCGGCCGCGGCGCATCTGCACCTGGCGCGCACGGTCTGCCGCCGGGCCGAGCGCTGGGCGGTCAGCCTGGCCCAGGCAGAGCCGGTGAGCCCCACGGTGCTGACCTATCTGAACCGGCTCTCAGACTTCCTCTTCGTCGCGGCGCGAGCGGCCAACGCGCTGTCCGGGGCCTCGGACGTACCCTGGGTCTCGCCGCGCCAGGCGGCGAAGAGCCAGGATGACGTGTAGGCGCTTGCCCTGGCGCTAGCGGCGGTGCCACAGGTACACGGGCGCCGGCCCCAGGTTGACCCTGAGTCGCCCGTCCTGGGCGGGGAGGGGGCTCTCGGCGCCGCCCTGATCGATGAGGCGGGCCGTGCTCGCGCTGGTGGCCAGGTTGACGCGGGCGCCGGGCGGCGACCAGAGGATGTCGAGGGCCTCGCCGCCCCGCTCGAGGCGCAGGTCGTAGACCTCGTGGCCGCTGATCACGCTCAGGTCGTCGAGCCAGATCGTCCCGTCCCCCACAAAGCCGTCCACCAGGTCATCGAGCACGATGGCCTGGAGGGCGGCCGGGAAGTCGACGCGCCGATTGCCGCCGGGCACGATCACATTCCCCGGCTCGACCTCGCCGCCGATCGGCGTCCTCAGGAAGTGCCACCCCGGCGCTCCGGCGGGCCCCAGGACGAACTGTAGCACCTCGCCTTCGGCGTCGCGCAGCCAGACCTTGACCCCATGGGTGCTGCCGTCGCCGTAGACCCAGGCCCCGAGGGCGTAGGGCTGCCCCTCCAGGGGGATGGGCTGCTCGCGCTCGAAGGCGACGTAGTCGTTCTCGCGCGTGCTGAAGCTGTAGCTCAGCTCGGCAGAGCCCTGGCCGCCATGGGCGCGCGCGCTTGGGCGCAGGGTGCCGTTGGGCTGGCTTACTCGGCGCCAGCCGCGCACCGTCTCGAAGCCCACCAGCACCTGCTGCTCGAACAGGTCGCGCCTGGTGAGGTAGGTCGCGCCGGCGATCTGCTGGTTGAGCGTGCGCAGGGCCGCGAAGGCCGGCTTGCGCTGGCTGTAGTCGGTGCGGCCCCCGCCCTGCCGGACCAGGCCATACGGGTTGCCCGGGTCGTCCTTGAAGCTGTACCAGAAGATCCGCTCGACCCCCGCCTCCCAGAGCACCAGCATTGCGCGGGCCAGGTAGCTTGCCTGCTCCTGCTCGCCAGCGCGGCCGAGCGAGTCGCGGTCGCTTGGCCCGCTGGCCCAGCCCAGCTCGGTGGCCCAGATCGGCTTCTCGCCGTATTGGCTCGCCAGGGCCCGCACCCCGTCTGGCGCAACGGCCAGGTTGCCGTCCTCGGGGCTGTATGGGTTGACATAAGGATGAATGGCAAGAATATCGAAGCTGCCCCAGCCGCCGTACTCGGCCACGCTGCGCAGGAAGGTGGTGTCGTAGGGGTTAACGCCGCCGATCAGGATCTGGGCCTCGGGGTCCGCCTCGCGAATGACGGCGGCCGCGCGCACGAGCATGGCAGTGTAGGCGGCGGCATCGGGGGCGGGGCGCCAGAAGATCGCGCTGTCCGGCTCGTTCCAGATCTCCCAGTGGTGGATATAGCGGCGGTAGCGGGTGACGACGCCGCGCACATACTCGACGAAGGCGTCGGGGTCGGGGGCGTAGTACGAGACGTCGTTGGGGGTGTCGGCGCTGTAGGGCGTGGCCCAGCCGACCGAGGGGCCAAGGACGCCGAGGACGCTGATGCCGCGGCTGAGCAGGGCTCGCATCGCCGCGTCGGTGAAGGTCCAGTCCCAGACGTCGGGGCGCGGCTGCACCCGGTGCCAGTGGAAGTCCTCGCGGGCCCACGTGACGCCAAGCTCGCTCACCAGGGCGGCCGGCGCGTCCATGGTGGACGGGTCGGGGTAGCGGGTGGCGAGATGGGTGTTCAGCCCAAATGAGGGCGGCCCGGCGGGGCCGGCCACGGGCAGCGCGGCGGGCAGCTCGGTCGCCGGGTGGGGGGCTGCCGTGCCGGTGAGCAGCAGGATCATGAGCAGCGCGACAGGGAGTGAGAGACGCAATCGCGAAGCTACAGGGAGGCGCGTGGTGCGCCATAGGGCCGGTCGATGCTTGATGGCCATGCGGTGTATGAAGTTAGCGCGGGCGACTCTTTGCAGGATAGCCGATCTGGCGTCACCAGGCAATGGAGATGAGGAGATTGTGAGCTTGCGCTCTGGCCGCTACTCGCTGATCGTCACGCTCAGCCCGGCAGGTGTGATGGCGACCGCCGTGGCTTCGTAGGGGGCAACCAGGCGGGCCGGCGGGGCGGTGAAGCGCCCCATTGCGATGGCCCGGGCTACGACCAGCTGGGTGAAGACACCAGGCTCTAGGTCGGCGCCCCCTATGCGCACCAGGGGCTGCTTGGGCGCGGGCGCCGCGTGCTCAAAGGGCGCCCGCGCCGTCAGGTTCACAGGCTCGAGCCCGGCCGGCAGGGCGACCTCGAGGTCGGCTCTGAGCAGTGGCCTTGTCACAACCACTGTGACGCGCAGCCCCACAAGCTGCCCCAGTCGCAGGTCTGCGGGGTCAAGGGGTGCGCCGCTTATTGGGTCGATCAGCTCTTGCAGCATAGGCATGGGCGTGGCGGGGGCATCCGCCGCCGGCAGGCGATAGGCGAGCATATAGGTCGCCTGGCCCCGAGTCTCTACGGCGAGCTCGGGGCGCGCGGGCAGGCCTGCCGCCGGCACTGTTTCGCGCCGCGCGGCGGTGAGCGCGGA
>JAAXUL010001351.1 GCA_013336035.1 Chloroflexales bacterium | reverse complement strand
CGCCCTGCCTGGCGGCAGCGCTGACCAGCGCCCTGGCGGGCCGCCGCGTGCTGCTGGCCCTCGACAACCTCGAGCACCTGCTGCCCGCCGCCCCCCGGCTGGCAGAGCTACTCCAGGCGCTGCCCGCGCTGCACCTCCTGGTCACCAGCCGCAGTGTGCTCCACCTCTCCGGCGAGCAGGTCCTCCCGGTGCCGCCGCTGCCGGTACCGGATCTCGCCACCTTGCCGCCGCCCGACGAGCTGGCCGCGCAGCCGGCCATCGCCCTGCTGCTGGCCCGCACCCAGGCCCTCAACCCCAACTTCACGCTGACGGCCGACAACGCCACCGACCTGGCGGCGATCTGCGTGCGGCTGGATGGCCTGCCCCTGGCGCTGGAGCTGGCCGCCGCGCGCCTGCGCCTGATGGCGCCGCGCGCGCTGCTCAAACGCCTGGAGCACCGCCTGGCCCTGCTCACCGAGGGGCCGCGGGACGCGCCCGAGCGCCAGCGCAGCCTCCGCGCTGTGATCGCCTGGAGCTACGGGCTGCTCGAGCACCGGGAGCGCCTGCTCTTTGAGTGCCTCGCCGTCTTCGCCGGCAGCTGGCCCCTTGACGCGGCCGAGCAGCTGGTCGCCGAGCCAGAGCGCCCGGCCCAGACCTCGGGCGACGTGCTCGACGGGCTGGCCGCCCTGGTGGACGCCAGCCTCGTGCAGCAGACGACGGGTGTGGACGGCGAGCCGCGCCTGCAGCTGCTGGAGACGGTGCGGGCATTCGCCTGGGAGCGGCTCGAGGCCCGCGGAACGGCGGAGGCGACGGCCGACCGCCATCTGCGCCTCTATGTGGCCCGCGCGGCCGAGGCCGCCCCACACCTGCGCACCGCGGACGCGCCCCCTTGGCTGGATCGCATGGAAGATGACGAGCCGAACCTGCTGGCCGCCCTCGCGCGGGCCTCAGCCCTTAGTGACGACGGCGCCGTGCTCCGGCTCTTCAGCGCCCTGCTGCTGTTCTGGGACTACCGCGGGCGTCTCCACGAGGGCCACTACTGGATCGCGCGGGCCTTTCCGGCAATAGATGTGCCCCGCGCAGCTGAGCCCGTCCCCGAGCGCGCGCTCCGCGCCCGGACCCAGTGCGATGCCGGCAACCTCTACTTTGGCAAGGGCGAGCATCAGGCCGCGAGCAGCTTTTTCGAGGCGAGTCTCGCGGGCTGGCGAGCGCTCGAGCACCGGGGCGTGTACGCGGCCAGCTACGCGAACCCCCTCGGCGCGCTGTGGGTCATCTCCACGATGAGCGGCGAGCACGCGCGCGCGGCCGCGCTGCTGGCCGAGCTCGAAGCCCTGGCGGCCAGGACCGGCGACCCCGCGGCGCAGGCCCAGCTGGCACTGAACCATGGGCTCCGCGCCCGGCTCAGTGGGAAGCCAAGGGAGGCGCGCGCTCACCTCAGCGCGGCCCTCAGCTTCTACCGGCGCGGAAGCGAGCTGGAGCTGCTCGCGGTCGCCCTCCTGAATCTCACGTCGGTCCTGCTGGTCCTGGGCGACGAGGCAGCGGCCGAGGCCCACGGGACGGAGGTGCTGGCCCTCGCCAGCGACCTGAAGAGCCCGCCACTGATCGCGCACGCCCTGAACGACCTGGGCGAGATCGCGCGCTACCGTGGCGCGGACCAGCTCGCCGACACGCACTACAGCGAGAGCCTGCGGCTGCTGCGGCGCATGGGCAACCGCACGCTGCTGCCGCGCGTGATCCACAATCTCGGCCACCTGGCCCTGCGACAGGGAGCCCTCGATCACGCGGGCGCCCAGTTTGCCGCAAGCCTCCGGCTCTTCACCGAGCAGCATGTTGAGCGGGGGATGCTGGAGGGGCTGGTGGCCTTCGGGGCCCTTGCGACGGCCCAGGGCCGGCCGCTGCTCGCGGCGCAGCTCTGGGGCGCCGCCGAGGCCCTCGGCGGACAGCCAGGGCTGGGCCTGTGGCCGCCCGACCAGCTCGCCTATGCCGAGGCCCTGGCGCGGGCTCGGGCGGCGAGCGCCTCGGGCGCCTTCCAGGCCGCGTGGCAGGCGGGCCGCGGCCTGGGCTGGGCGGAGGCCCAGGCCCTTGCCGAGCAGGTGTGACGGGCGGACGGGCCTGCGGGCGCCGAGCATCCCGTGTAGACCTTTTGTCGAGCGGTAGTGGCTATCTTCCTGCTGGGTTAGCGCGGCGGAACGTGCGCCGGCTCCACTGGTAGGCCATGGCCTACCGGAACAGAAGGAAGGATGCTACAGATGGCCCGCTTGCTCATCGCGACCCTGCCCCTTGCCGGGCATGTAGGCCCCGGCCTGCCGATCGCCCGCGCCCTGGCCCGGCGCGGGC